>NZ_BCUA01000019.1 GCF_001591045.1 Sphingopyxis granuli NBRC 100800
CCGCTTCGAGGCGGGGCTGGCGCGGCGGCGCCAGGCGCGCGGCGCACCGGCATCGACCGCCGCGATTCCGGTCGAGACGCCACCGGCGAACGAGGATGCCGAGCCGCCCGTCGATTTCGCGCTCGAAGCGGCGCTCAGCACCCTCCAGCGCATGACCGGCCGCGCCGTCGGCTGATCGATCATCGTCTTTGATTGAACAGCCGCGTGCTCCCGCGGAGGCGGGAGCCCAGAGCGGCACAAAGCCTGCGTTGGCGTCAGGACGCTCTGGGTTCCCGCCTCCGCGGGGACACGGCGTTGTTTCGTTCAAGGCCGATCAATCCTCCACCGTCAGCACCTCGATGCGAAGGCCGCGCCCGCTAGCGTCGGATTCGACCGCGATGTCGGCGACGATATGCCCCGGCAGTCGCCATTCGACGGCGCTCAGCCGCGCGCGTAGCGAGCGGCGGATCGCTTCGAGGTCGCCGACCGCCGCCTGACAGGGGAACGCATGGCGCGCGCCGACGAAGCTGGCGCTTGCCCACGGCCGCGACGTCGATGCGCCGAGCGTGAGGCCGGGCGGCAGTTCGCGCGCGATCAGACGGCCCAGCCGGCCGTGCGGGCACGCATGGGGTCGCGGTGTGGCGAGGGACGTGTGGATCATGGCCGGGCCTCCATCGTGGCGGCGCGCATTGCGCGGGTGCGGCGGTCGCCGCTCGGGCCGATGCGCCCGGCATGCCGCTCGGCCCGCCATTTGTTCATGAAATGTTCCACGCGGCATTCGACGCTGCGCCCCACCGTGCGCCCGCCGCGCAGGTCGCTGACCAACCGCGGGTCGTGGACGGCGTCCCGACCGAGAACGCTCGGCGGCATCCGCGATTCGGTCAGAAAGGCCTCGATCCGTTGCAGCAGCGTCTTTTCCATTCCGTTCCTCCCTATCGACATCCGGTAGCGGGCGAGTCGCCTTTAATAGGATTTTTCCTATTTGAGATAGGATTTCCTACTTGTCTAGGAAAATTCCTGTTGCTACATGCGAAATAGGAAGGAGCCCGCTGGCCGATGACCGATTTCGACGACGATCCGCGTGCCGCGCTCGATCGCCTGCTGCAGGAAAGGGGGATCGACTATGCGCAGCTTTCGGCGCGCATCGGGCGCAACCCCGCCTATATCCAGCAATATATCAAACGCGGTTCGCCGCGCCGGCTGGCGGAGGAGGACCGGGCGCGGATCGCCGCCTATCTGGGCGTGGCCGAAGCGCTGCTGGGCGGCCCGGCGCGCCGTGTCGCCGCGCCGGCGTTGCAACGCGGCGCGGGCGACATGGTGCTGGTGCCGAAGCTGGCGATCGGCGCTTCGGCCGGCGCGGGCGCGAGCATCGACGGCGAGCCGGTCGAAGGCGCGGTGGCGTTCGATCCGCGCTGGCTGCGCGACCTGGGCGCCGACCCGCGCGCGCTCAGCATCATCCGCGTCGCGGGCGATTCGATGGCGCCGACGCTGGGCGACGGCGACGACATATTGGTCGACGGCAGCGACGCGGCGACGCTGCTGCGCGACGGCATCTACGTCCTGCGGATGGACGATGCGCTGATGGTGAAGCGCGTCGCGCGCGCGCCGGGGGAGGGGCGGATTTCGGTGATCAGCGACAATCCCCACTATCGCAGCTGGGACGATCTGCCGATGACCGCGGTGCAACTCGTCGGCCGTGTGGTATGGACCGGGCGCCGGGTGCGCTAGCGTCCTATCCGCGAAGACATCCCCCTCGGGCCGGCCGGTCCGACTACATCGGCTCGGCCATCACCGCTTCGATTTCGTGGCTCAGCACCTCGGCGCGCTGGCACTGGTCCTGTCGGCCGTCGCGGCATTTCTGCGCCGCCTTGTCGCGCTGGCGCGTCAGCTTGCCGACGCGTTCCTCGCGCTGGCGCAGGGCGCGGCCGCGGTTGCGGTCGGCTTCCTCCTGGCTGGTCGTCGACCAGTCGGCAACCTGGCCGACCGCCTTGACGGGGGCGGTCACCACCGTCTTCACCGCGCTCACGCAGCCGGCAAGCAGCGGGGCGGCCGAAAGGGCGAGAAGCATTGCACGCATCGACGGGTCTCCGGGGAGGGCGGATCGGCCAGTGTCATCGCACGGTCGCGCCGCCGCGGCCACAGGATTGCGACGAGCCGCGCCATTGCCCGGCCGCCCTTCGCCCCGAATCCCGCCGCGGGACACATGGTTTACAAGGTCTTGCCGCGCCCTTTCCCTGTGTTAGGCTGATCCGCGCGCCGGCAGCGCGATGACCGCCGGCGGGGAGGAGGGTCATATGACGAATATGCAAAAGGGTCTGGCCGAGGGCATCGGCACCTTCTGGCTGGTGTTCGGCGGCTGCGGCAGCGCGGTGCTCGCGGCGGCCTTTCCCGATCTCGGGATCGGCTTCGCCGGCGTGGCGCTGGCCTTCGGTCTGACGGTGGTGACGATGGCCTATGCGATCGGCCATATCTCGGGCTGTCATCTCAATCCCGCGATCACCGTCGGGCTGTGGGCGGGCGGGCGCTTCGACGCGCGCGACATCCCGCTCTATGTCGTCTCGCAGGTCGTCGGCGCGATCGCCGCGGCCTTCCTGCTCTATTATATCGCGAGCGGCAATCCGGGCTATGATCTGGCGACCAACGGCCTCGCCGCCAATGGTTTCGGAGAGGGGTCGCCGGGCGGCTACGACCTGATATCGGGCTTCACGATCGAGATCGTGCTCACCGCCTTCTTCCTGTGGATCGTCATGGGGTCGACCGACGGCCGCGCGCCCGCGGGCTTCGCGCCGCTCGCGATCGGCCTCGCGCTGACGCTGATCCACCTGATCGCGATCCCGGTGACGAACACCTCGGTCAACCCGGCGCGCAGCACCGGCCCGGCGCTGGTCGTCGGCGGCCTCGCGCTCCAGCAGCTCTGGCTGTTCTGGGTCGCGCCGCTGCTCGGCGGGCTCGTCGGCGGCTGGCTTTACCGAACGGTGGGGGCCGACAGCTTCCCCAAGCCCAATATCGAGGGCGAATGACGGCGGTGCCGGCGGCTCCGGCCGCCGGCGCGCGTCAGGTCAGAAGATCGACAGCGAAGGCCCGAACGTCGGCGGCGATATCGGGGCGTTCGAGCGCGAGCGCGAGATTGGCCTGGATATAGCCGGCCTTCGACCCGCAGTCGTAGCGCGCGCCGTCGAAAGTCACGGCGTGGAAGGGCTGCGTGCCGATCATCGCCGCCATTGCGTCGGTAAGCTGGATTTCGCCCCCGGCGCCCTTTTCCTGCCGTTCGAGCACGCGCATCACCTCCGGCTGGAGGATGTAGCGGCCCGAGATGATCAGGTTCGACGGCGCGGCCTCGACCGCCGGCTTCTCGACCAGCCCCCGAACCTCGGTCAGCGCGTCGTCGCGGGAGCCGGGGGCGATCACGCCATAGCTCGAAACCTGCTCGCGCGGCACTTCGAGCACCGAGATCAGGTTGCCGCCGACCTTGCGATACGCATCGACCATCTGCTTCATGCAGCCGGGCGAGCCGTGCATGAATTCGTCGGGCAGGAAGATGGCGAAGGGTTCGTCGCCGACGATGTCGCGCGCGCACCAGATCGCGTGGCCCAGCCCCATCGGTTCCTGCTGCCGGACATAGGCGCAATTGCCGGGTCCGAGGCGCGTCGGTTCGAGCACCGACAGGTCCTTGCCGCGCTCGGCCATCGTCTTCTCCAGTTCGAAGGCGATGTCGAAATGATCCTCGATCGCGCTCTTGCCGCGCCCGGTGACGAAGATCATCTGCTCGATTTCCGCCTCGCGCGCCTCGTCGACGGCATATTGGATCAGCGGCCGGTCGACCACCGGCAGCATCTCCTTGGGAATCGCCTTGGTCGCGGGCAGGAAGCGGGTGCCGAGGCCGGCGACGGGGAAAACGGCTTTGCGGATCGGTTTCATGCGCGGCAGCCTTAGCGGCGAAAGCCCGCCGGGAAAAGGCCGCGCGAAAGGCCTTATTGGGGTTCGACGATCACCACCACGCGCCGATTGTCCTGCCGCCCCTCGGGCGTGTCGTTGGGCGAGATCGGCAGGCTTTCGCCACGCCCGACGATCTGGTCGGGGGTGAAGCGCATGCCGTTCGCCTGCATCGGCGCGGCGACCGCTTCCGCCCGCGCCTGCGACAGGGTCAGGTTATAGGCGTCGCTACCGGTGGAATCGGTGTGGCCTTCGACCCGCGCGGTGGCGATGCCGACCGACTGCAGGCGATGCGCCATCGTCGAAATCCGCTCGATCTGCTCGGGACGGAGCGCGCTTTCGTTGACCCCGAAGAGCAGTCGTTCGTTGAGCGTCAGCTCCCAGTCGGGCCCGGTGTCGACGAAGCCTTCGGATTGCAGGACGGCGATCTGTTCGGGGGTGAAGCCGGACTTCACCGGAACGCTTTGGCAAGCGGCGAGCAGGCCGGCGATGGCGGCGGCCAGGATGGCGCGGCGGACGATGGGGAGAGAAAGGGTCATGATCGGACCTCCATGATCATGTCTGCGAACGTTTGGCGAGTTTTTCGGCATACATGGCGGCGTCGGCCGCGGTCAGCAGCGCGGCGGGATCGGCACCGTCGGTCGGGAAGGCGGCGACGCCGATACTGACCGCGAGGCGATAGGTGTCGCCGCCCGGCAGAACGACCGGATCGGCCATGCCCGTGCGGATCGGGCCGGCGAGCGTTTCCGGATCGGTAGCGATGTCGAGCGGATCGACGAGCACGATGAATTCGTCGCCGCCGATCCGCGCCGCGAAATCGCCGGGCCGCAGCGTCGCCTTGATCCGTTCGGACAGCGCGACGAGCAGCGCATCGCCGGCGGCGTGCCCGAAGCTGTCGTTGGCGAGCTTGAAATTGTCGGCATCGACGAACAGCAGGGCAAAGCGCGTGCCGTCGGCCCCCGCCTTGCCGATGCGTTGCGCGAGCTGTTCGTCGAAGGCGGCGCGGTTCGGCATCGCGGTCAGCGGATCGTGCGACGCGCGGTGCGCCAGCATGCGATGCTCGCTTTCCATATGCCCCTGCCACCCCTGCAATTCGTCGAGCAGCGCGTTGATGTCGCCGCCCAGCCGGTCGAGCTCGGCGATGCCGAGCGGCTGGACGCGCTTGTCGAAGCGGCGGTGCAGCCGCACGTCGTGCGCGACGGTCGCGATCTCGCCGAGCGGCTTGACCAGCTCATATTCGAAGCGGCGGGCGAGGATGATCGTGCCGAGCGCGGTGACCAGCAGGCAGCCGAGTCCCGCGAGCAGCCCGATCCGGACATAGGCGGTCAGTGTCGACGAATCGCCCCACACCTCGATCGTCCCGATCGCCGACCCGTTGCGGCGGACCGTCATCGTGGACGGTTTGCCGAAGAAGAGATCGGTCAGCAGCGGCGCCGGGTCGGCGTGGGGCGACGTCCATTCGGTCAGCGGCCGGCCTCGGTCGTCGAGCACGAGCAGCCGGGCGATCCCCGGAATATGGGTGAGCGGATCGAGACCCTCGCGCGCCGCCTCGGGATCGTTGAAGACCAGCGCCGGTTCGACGCCATAGGCGCCGAGCTGCGCCGCCAGTTCGAGGTTGCGGTCGGCATAGCCGCGCAGCGCGGCGACGCCGGCGAGCAGGATGGTCAGGCCCGACAGCGCCACCGCGAACAGGGTGACGCCGAAGTGGAAGCGCGACAGCAGCTTCTGCAAGGTCGTCCGGGTCGGAGCGGTCATGGGGCGCCTCCGTCGGATCGGCCGATCTTGAGCACGCGCGGGTCGATGCGCAGCGGTCCCCGGCCGATGGCGTCGAGATTGACCGAAAAGCCGATGCCCCCCGGCTTTTCGGCAAGACAGAACATCGCGCCGTAAAGGCAGTCGGGGTCGTCGTCGCTGATCGTCAGCACCGGACGGTCGCGCACCCAGGCGATCAGGCGTCGCCGATCGTCGACAGGCATGCGGCCCAGATAAAGAATGTCGCAGTCGTCGCCGCCGGTCGCGACCGCCGCGGTGGTCCTTCGCACCACGACGTGCCCGCCGCCGGGCAGGACCGGGGCAGGCCGGCTGGTGAGCCGCGGCGCGCCGACGACGCACATCGTCGGCGGCGTGCCCGGCGCGTCCCCCGGCCAGCGCGTATAGCTGATGATGCCGCCGATCATGCGGTCGACCGCGCGCGCCACGCCCGCGGCGCCATCCTCCACGATGGTCTGGCTGGCGGCCTGGACCGACATCTGCGGCGTCGTGACCGCCGCTCCTATCAGGAACAATGATGCCAGCACCCTGTCGCGACCCTATAACTGCGCTTCGGGGTCATCCTGCCCGCGCAGAACCGGGTCCGCTAGTCCGGACGGCCGTAAAGTCAATGAAAATTAACCTTATGCGACTCGAATGCAACACTGGGCCGGTCGCGCGCGGCCTCAGTCTTCGCGCAGGCGGTCGGCGAAGCCCTTGCGCAGCTTGGCGAGCTTCGGCGGGATGGAGGCAAGGCAATAGGGGCTGCTCTGTCCCTCGCCGTTCCAATAGGCCTGGTGATAATCCTCCGCCGGATACCATGGAGACACCGGCTCGATCGCGGTGACGATCGGTTGCGGCCAGTTGGGCTGTGCACGGTCGATCGCGGCGCGCGCTGCGGCGGCCTGCTGGTCGTTCAGCGGAAAGACGGCGCTGCGATACTGCGTGCCGATGTCGTTGCCCTGACGGTTGAGCTGCGTCGGGTCGTGCGTCGCGAAAAGCACGTCGAGCAGATCGTCGTAGGCGATGACGGCGGGATCATAGGTGATGCGGATCGCCTCGGCATGACCGGTGTCGCCGTTGCAGACCTGCTTGTAGGTCGGGTTGGCGACGCTGCCCCCGGTATAGCCGCTCTCGACGCGCTCGACCCCCGCGAGCGATTGAAAGACCGCTTCGGTGCACCAGAAGCAGCCTCCGGCGAAGACGGCGGTGTCGTGGGGCATGGCGGGCATCCTTGCGAAGAGTGGGAGGAGGCCCTTCAGATAGGAGGCCGCGCCCGCTATTCCAAGGGCGACATGTCGTCGATCAGCGGCGGATGCAGCGGTTCGCCGGCGGCGCGTGCGGCCGCGATCGCCGCCGCTTCGCGCTCGACCGAAGCGACCCTGTCGCGCCACCCCGGATGGGTCAGCGCCGGAAAGAGCGGGCGCCCCTTGCGTCCGCCGAACTTGCGCCAGAAGCGCGCCGCGGCTTCGGGATCGTAACCCGCACCGGCGAGCAGCCAGACCGACAGCCGGTCGGCCTCGGCCTCGGTCTGGCGGAACAGGCGGGCGCTGCGGCCGAGTTCCTTGAAAAGGCCGCGATCGACCCCCGCCGCGTCGAGCCGCGCGGGGTGGCGCAGGATATTGTGCGCCAGTTCGTGCGCGACCGCCGCCGCCAGTTCGGCATCGTCGGTCGCGAAGCTCGCCAGCCCGGCACTGATCCGCACCAGCCGGCCGTCGGCGCCGCCGGCAGGCCGGTCGGCCGCCTCGACGCGGAAATCGCTCGCACAGCCGACGATGGGGATGACCTCCGCATCCCGTCCATCGGCGATCGTGAGCGCCGCGGGCGCCTCGACAGGCAGCGCGGCGGCTTGCGTCTCCAAAACGGCGATACGGGCAAAAGGGTCCGCGTCATCGGCGGGCGGCACGGGGATGCCGTCGATCGCGAACACCGGCGTTCCGCGATGCAGTCCGGCGCGCGCGGCGGGCGAGTCGGGCGCGACGGCGGCCAGATAGGGCGTGTCGGCGTCGGGTGCGGCATAGGCGGCGAGTGCGGCGGGGCGCCGGTTCTCGTCATAGAGGCGCGGATCGCCCCAGATCCAGCCGAACTGCGGTTGCTGCGCGGTGCACCACGCCGCATTGGCGGTGGTCAGACGAAAGCCGATCGCCGCGACCCGCGCCTCGAGGCCCGCGAGCTGGTCGTAAAGACCGGCTGGCCCGGGTGTCGCCGCGACCGCGGGCGTGGCGGTGCTGGCGGCGAAGGCGGTCAGGATGGGCAGGAGGAGACGGACGCGCGGCATCGGTCCGCCCTATCAATCCTCGCCTGTCGCAGCCATGAATTTCAGTATCGCTCCCCTCCTGCTCGCGGGAGGGGGCAGCGAGCGTTGCGAGCTTGCTCGCTACGCGCAGCGGGGTGGGCCTTGGCCATGCCGCTGGCCCGCCCGATCTCTCTCGCTAGAGCATCGTGCGTTAAACCTGCATCATCCTTTCTGCCGTTCGTGCTGAGCTTGTCGAAGCACCGTCGTTCTTCTTGCGGCGCCAAGAGAAAGGACGGCCCCCTTCGACTGCCTTGCAGGCGCTCAGGACAGGCTTCGACAGGCTCAGGACAAATGGTTCAGATTTAACGCACGATGCTCTAGCGAGAGGGAGACCCGGCCGAGGAAGACAAGTGCGCCTCTCAAGGCCAGATGGCGCCACCCTCCTCCCTTCGGGCCCTTGCCTATCGCATCGCAAGCGGCGATAGGGCGGGCGATGACGCAGGCTCCCGTTCATCCCCGCCCGGCGGCGCTCGCGCGCTGGCTGTGGGCCGTTGCGCTGCTGGTGATCGCCGTGGTCGCCGTCGGCGGCATCACCCGCCTCACCGAATCGGGACTCTCGATCACCGAATGGAAGCCGGTGTCGGGCGTGTTGCCGCCGCTGACCGACGCCGCCTGGCTGGCCGAGTTCGAGAAATACAAGCAGATACCCGAATATCGGGAGATCAACTTCGGCATGTCGCTCGCCGCGTTCAAGGCGATCTTCTTCTGGGAATGGCTGCACCGCATTCTCGGCCGGCTCGTCGGGCTGGCGCTGATCGTCCCGCTCGCCTGGTATGCGTGGCGCCGCGCGGTTCCCGCGGGCTATGGCTGGCGGTTGCTGGCGCTGGCCGCGCTCGTCGGATTGCAGGGCGCGATCGGCTGGTGGATGGTCGCCTCGGGACTCGTCGATCGCACCGACGTCAGCCATTACCGTCTGGCGACCCATCTGCTGACCGCGCTCTTCCTGCTCGCCGCGCTGGTCTGGACCGCGCGCGATCTCGGCACCCTCGCGCGCGATCCCGCTGCCCGGCCCGCGCCGTTGACCGGGCCAGGGATCGCCATCGCGCTGATCCTGACCGTCCAACTTCTGCTTGGCGCCTGGGTCGCGGGGCTCAACGCCGGCTATGTGGCGAGCGACTGGCCGATGATGAACGATCATTTCGTGCCGCGCGGCATCGATTGGTCGAACGGTGTCTGGTTCGCCATCACCAACGACCCCTTTCTGCTGCATTTCCTGCATCGCTGGTGGTCCTGGGTTGCCGCGCTTGCGCTGTTGCTGCTGGCGCGTGTGCTGGCGCGGCGCGGCGCGCGGGTCGAGCCGGCGCTGCTGCTGCTCGTCGTCGCGGCGCAGATGACGCTCGGCATCCTCACCGTCGTCAGCGGCATTTCGATGTGGATCGCGGTGCTGCACCAGTTGACGGGCGCGCTGCTGGTCGCGGTGACGGCGGCGGCGCTGCATCGGCTCGGCCGCCGCACCGCATGATGTTCGCCGCCGCGTTGCTGTGGCTCGCCGGCCCGGCATCCGCGCCGCCGCCCGTCGTCGTCCCGGCGCCTGCGGCATCGGTCGTCTTTGCGCCGCCGCTCGACCGGCCGATGCGCTATCGCGTGACGACCCGCCGCCTGGGGCGCGACGGCGGGCTGCTCGGCTTCTCGTTGCTCTACGACCTGCAATGGCAGCGCGCGGGGCGCGGCTACCGGCTGGTCGCGACGCTGCGCCGGATCGATTCGGACGCGCCGCCCCGCGCCGTGCGCGCGCTGACCGCGGTGCTCCAGCCGCTGGTCGGCGAGGCGATGACCTATCTCGTCGCGCCCGATGGCGGCCGGATCGACCTGATCGACGCCGAACGGCTGTGGGATCGCGCGATGGCGCGCACCGAAGCGCTTGCCGCCGCCGCGGACCAGCCCGAGGCGAAGCAACTGGCGGCGCTGGTCGCGGCGCTCTCGCCCGATGAGCGCGCGGCGCTCGCGAGCGCCGACATCCGCGCGCTGCTCGCGCCCGCCAACGCCGCCAGCCGGATCGGCGGCACCGTGTCTCCGGACGGCGACGGCAAGCGCGAAACGGCGGCAAAGGTCGAGGCTGCGACCGCCGCGGCGCAGCCGCTCACCGTCGAGAGCCTGTGGACCATCGACCGGACGACGGGACTGGTCCTGCGCGAGCAGCGGCAGAGCTGGATCGTTGGGGACGGTGGCGGCGCCCGCACGCTCGTCGAGGAGCGGATTCGCGCGATCGAACCCGACGTCTCCTGATCAAGGTATCATGATACCTGTCGGCAAAGCCGCGCGATACTTGACTTTCCGCACCGTTCCCGCCATTGGCCCGCTCCGAAGCGCCGCTTCGCCCCTTGCGGGCAGGCGGCGCGGCTTGTTTCGGGGCGGCGGCCGGTTCCGTCGCCCAGTTCCATCTCTGTCAAGGAGCGTGCCATGAAGGCGCTGACCAAGACGACCCAGTCGGCGAACGCCGCGACGGTCGAAAAGAAATGGGTGCTGATCGATGCCGACGGCCTGGTCGTGGGCCGCGTCGCGACGATCATCGCCAACATCCTGCGCGGCAAGCACAAGCCGAGCTTCACCCCGCACGTCGATTGCGGTGACAATGTCATCGTCATCAACGCCGAAAAGGTGAAGTTCACCGGCAAGAAGCTGACCGACAAGAATTATTACAAGCACACCGGCTATGCCGGCGGCATCAAGGAAATCTCGGCGCAGAAGGTGCTCGAGGGCCGCTTTCCCGAGCGCGTGCTCGAAAAGGCCGTCGAGCGCATGATCCCGCGCGGCCCCCTCGGGCGCCAGCAGATGCGCAACCTGCGCGTCTTCGCCGGCAGCGAGCATCCGCACGCCGGGCAGAACCCCGAAGTGATCGACGTCGCGTCGATGAACCGCAAGAACAAGGTGGGTGCATAATGGCTGACGAACAGACCATGACCGATCTCAAGGATCTCGCCGGCGCCGTCGAAGGCACCGTCGCCCCCGCGGCCCCGGCCGCGCCGCTGCGCGAAAAGCAGGTCGACAAGCAGGGCCGCGCCTATGCGACCGGTCGCCGCAAGGACGCCGTCGCCCGCGTGTGGGTGAAGCCCGGTTCGGGCAAGATCACCATCAACGGCCGCGACCAGGAAACCTATTTCGCGCGCCCGACGCTGCGCCTCGTCATCAACCAGCCGTTCGGCGTCGCCGATCGCGTCGGCCAGTATGACGTCGTCGCGACCGTCAAGGGCGGCGGCCTGTCGGGCCAGGCGGGCGCCGTTAAGCACGGCATCGCGCAGGCGTTGACCCGCTTCGAGCCCGCGCTGCGCGGCACCGTCAAGGCGGCCGGCTTCCTGACCCGCGACAGCCGCGCGGTCGAGCGCAAGAAGTACGGCAAGGCGAAGGCCCGCCGCAGCTTCCAGTTCTCGAAGCGCTAATCAGCTTTTTCCGCCGACGGGTGGAAAAGAGGAGGGCGGTCCGGCAACGGGCCGCCCTTTTCGCATCGGGACGGGTGCCGCCCCGGTGCGCTACAGCAGGTCGAGGCTGCCGAGCGCCAGCGCCTGGCGTGCCGGGCGTTCGGCCATCACCGCGAACATCTCGTCGCCGCGATCGGTGCGTTCGACATTCATCGAAGCGAAGACCGCCATGAAATAGCCGCTGAGGGCGCCGACGCGATAGTCGGTCCACAGCGCCGGGGCATCAGCATCGATGCCGCGCGCGCGCAACGCGGCGATCCAGCGGTCGAAAGCGGGCCGGTCGGCCGCGGCGCGCTCGGCCGGATCGGCGATGCTGGTGCCGACCAGATAGGCGAGATCGGTCGCGCCGCTGCCGCGTCCCAGCGTCTGCCAGTCGACGAGCCAGCAACGCGCCGCGTCGGGAGAGAAGAGGATATTGTCGATCCGGAGGTCGCCGTGGACGATCGTCCGGGCGGCGGGCACGCGTGTCAGCCAGGCGTCGAGCCGGTCGACGATCCCGGCGCCGAGATCAAGCGCCTCGCGGTCGAGCCGCGCCGCGTAGCGCTCGCGAAAGCCCGCATAGAGCTGGGGGAAGAGCGCGCGGACGACATCGGCGCTGTCGCGCGCGAGCCACGGCAGCGCATCGAGCCGTGCGTCGTTCCACAGCAACGCATGCAGCCCCGCCGCCGCGTCGATGCACGGGCCGAGCCCGGCGAGACCCAGCCCGGCCAGCTGGTCGCCTTGCCGTGCCGGCGCGAGGTCGGACAGGATCAGGATGAAGTCGACGGCATTGTCGGCGATCTCGGCATGGTGGCAATGCGGTGCGGCGACCCCGCTTCCCGCCGCAAGTTCGCGATACCAACTCACCTCCTTGACATAGGTGCCGACGACCGCCGCGATGTGACGGCTCGCTTCGTCGCGGCTCGGGCATTTGGCGACGACCGTCGCTGGGGTTTCGGCGCCATCGATCCAGTCGAGCGTCAGGCGGAAGCTGTCGCACATCTGCCCGGTGCCGATCGGCGTCGCGGTGAACCCGCGGAGCGCGCCCGGCGGTCGGCCGAGCGCGCCCGCGAGCCAGTCCGCCGTCATGTCATCCGGCGTCGTCGGAAAGCTCATGTCGCAGGGTCCATCAAGCCGGAAAGGCCGCTCGGCGCATGCGGGCCGACGAAAAGCTGTTCGAGCACTCCGACGCCGCGCTGCACGCCGCCGCCATCGGCGAGTTCGGCCGCGACGAAGGCCTGGATATGCATGGCGAGCGGATTGCCCCAGTCGCGCTCGGCTTCGCTCAGCCTGTCGTGCGCGACGGCGTCGCCGCCATGGTCGAGGCCGTGGCCCCAGACCGGGTGGCCATAGCCCAGTCCGCTCATCGCGAACACCGGCCCCGACGGGGTAAGCGTCAGCGACCGGCCGGCGCCGAGGGCGGCGGTCAGCTTCGCGATGCGCCGCGTGCCGCCTTGCCAGGCGATTTCGAAGGTCGCGGCATCGAAATGCCGTTCGCTGCCCCCCGTGCTCGAGGTATCGCCGACGATCACGGCGCGGCGATTCCACGGCGCCCCCGCGCCATCGTCGTTGCTGTGGAAGAACAGCGAGCTCCGGTCGAAGTTGCACGGCGTCCACAGCCAGAAGAACTGGTTGAAATTGCCCTCGGGCGGCGGCTGCGGCTCGCTGGCGCCGACCGGGCGCACGCCCCAGCTCCGGTCGCGCGTTCCCGTCCAGTCGGCGCCGGCGTCGATGCGGACGCCGTCCACCGACAGCCAGCCCGTCCAGCGGCCGTTCTGCGTCAGCCGCGTATAGTCCATGAACAGGCGCGTCCCGTTGCGGCGGATGAAGCGCGGCTCTTCGATCGGAAAATGGCGGCCGGTGAAGCTGAGTTCGGCGGCCAGGGGACCGTCGTTCGGGGCGATGCGCAGCGTCAGCCGTACGAGCGGCGCGTCGATGCGGATCGCGATCGGGCCGACCGCCAGGTCGAGCCGCTCGCCGCCCGAGCGCCGGCTTGCGCGCAGATTATACTGAATGCCGTCGACGATCGCGCAAAAGCTGGCGTCGACGATGCCGAGCTGCGGATAGAAGCCCATCGCCGCGGCGAAGAAGACCGACCCGTCCGGGCTGGCGCCGTTGAAGAAATAGCGATCATAGAAATTGCGGTCGGTGCCCGCGAACGCAATCGGCTCGCTGGTCTGGTGAAGCGGAAAATCGTCGCCCTTGGTCAGCATGGTTCCTCATCCCGTTTTTCCTTGCAACCTAACGGGATGGGGCCGCGCGTCAATGCACCGGCGGATCGACCGGCGGCACCGCGCCGATCGGGGCGACCGGCTCGTCCGCGTCGCGCGGCGGCAGCGCGTCGGGCGGCACGGCGTCTATCTGCATGTCGCGGGTCGGGACGTGGGCGAGGTTGCAGACGCGCACCTCGACCCGCGTGCCGTCGAGGGTGATGGCGTTGAAGCTCGGCGGGGTCGATCGGATGCGCTGCGACAACGTGCCCGCGCCGATCATGCGGATCGGACCCGCGGGGGTTTCCCGCATCAGGTCGAAGGGGTCGTGGACATGGCCGGTCAGAACCGCCGCCACCCCGCGCGCGGCGAGCGCGGTCAGCGCCGCCTCGCCGCCCCGCGTCAGCGCGCGTCCCTTCGTTCCCGCCTCGACAAGTGGGTGGTGTGCGGTGACGAGGACAGCCGCGCCCTTCGGCAGCGCGTCGATCGCGGCGAGCGTCCTGTCGAGCGCGCGCGGGGTCACGCAGCCCTTCGACCAGTCGAGCCGCCACTGCGCGCGCGCCGTGGTCTTGAGCGGCACGACCGAGACGCCGGCGAGATCGAGTTCGCGTTCGACCAGCGCACGAATCCGCCCGATGCGCGCATAGGGGCGAAAGGCGCGCGCGAGAGGATTGAAATAGGGCAGATCGTGGTTGCCCACCTCGACCGTCACCGGCAGGTCGAGCGCCGCGATCCAGTCGCACGCGGCGGCGAACTCGCGTCTTCGCGCACGCATCGTCAGGTCGCCGGTGATCAGCACCGCATCGGGGCGTTCGCGCCGCACGCAGTCGCGGAACCAGGCCAGCGCATCGGGGTCCTCCAGCCCGAAATGCAGGTCGCTGATATGGAAGAGGCGCGTCATGCCGTCGCGATGAAGTCGACCGCGCTCTGTCCGATCGCGAAGCGCGCGGGGGCGGCGATCTCGTCGAGCTCGCCGTCATATTCGAGACTGATCGGGCTTTCGCTTTCGAGGACGATCGTTTCGCCCTGCGCGAGGTCCTCGCTCGGTCCGTCGCGGAAATCGCCGCCGAGCCACGCGAGACCGTGCCGCAGCACGTCGGCCGAACCGTCGACCACCACGCCGTCGGCGCGAAGGCCGCGACGCGTCGGAGTCAGGACGATCGCCGGATAGCTCTTTCCATCGCCGCCGATCCGCACGCCGGGGGCGTTCAGCATCGCGTCGATCGCCTCGGGCGCGTCGCGGCTTGCCTCGATCAGCCCTTGCTGGCGCATCGTCTCGCGCACCTCGGCCCAGCGTGTCGCGGGTCCGGCGACGACGGTGATGAACGCCTCGCGCGTTGCCGACCGGACGGTCGGAATGGGCGCGCGCCGCCCCTTTCCGCCCAGCGCATCGGTCAGGATGTCGGCCGCGGGCCGGTCGCCGTGCAATTGCTTGGACAGCAGGTTCAGCGTTCCGCCGGGCAGCGGCAGGACCGCGCCCGGCCAGCCCGCGCATCGCGTCGCGGCCGCGTTGATCGTACCGTCACCGGTCCACACGGCCAGCAGATCGATGTCCTGCGCGCGCAATGCCTCCGCATCGGGCAGGTCGTCGTCGGGCAGCACGACGGTGGCAGCGAGCGGGACACCGGCCGCGCGGCAGGCGTCGACCAGTTGCCGGTGCACGGCTTCGTCATAGCTGCCGCTCTGGCTGTTGCAGATCAGGGCGGGGCGGTGGAAGGCGCGGGTCATGCCGCATTCTACGCACGAGCGCGCAAATGGTGGCGGCGCTCGGCGCTTGTTCGGCGGCGCGCGGCCCTGTAGGGGCGAAATCCTGCGCGGGCGCCGCGGTGGAAAGGCGACGATTGATCAAGGTCCTCCTCCTCATCGGGCTGCTCGTCCTGCTGTTCGGTGGCGGCGCAAAGGCGGCCGTCTCCCACGGGACGAAGGCGCTCGACCTTGCCGACAAGCTGCTCGGCAGCGGCGCGCGCGCCGCGCGACGGTTGCTGGCCGGCCAGCCCTATGGCCGCGGACCGCGCCAACTGCTCGACATCTGGGTGCCGGAGGGGACGGAGCGCGGCGATCGGCTGCCGGTCGTCGTCTTCTTCTATGGCGGCGGCTGGAGCAGCGGCGAGCGCGAGAGCCATGGTTTCGTCGCCCGCGCGCTTGCCGGCGAGGGGTTCGTCGCGGTGATCCCCGACTATCGGCTGACGCCCAAGGCGCATTGGCCCGATTTCCTGGAGGATGCTGCCGCCGCGGTCGCCTGGACGCGCGATTATATCGGCGATCTCGGCGGAGACCCTGACCGTATTGCGCTGATGGGGCATTCGGCGGGCGCCTATAATGCGGTGATGCTTGCGCTCGACCCGCAATGGATGCGCGGCGCTGGAAGCGACGCATCGGTGATCCGCGGGGTGGTGGGCCTCGCCGGTCCCTATGATTTCCTGCCCTTCGAAAAGGGCGGCATGGCCGACAAGGCGATGGGCAAGGTTCGCCCGCCCGAACGGACGCAGCCGATCGCGCAGGTGCGCGGCGATGCGCCGCCGCTGTGGCTGGCGAGCGGCGACCAGGATCGCACGGTGCGTCCGCGCAACAGTCGCAATCTGGCCGCCGCAATCGAGAAGGCGGGCGGCTCCGTCACTTTGCGGCTTTATCCCGGCATCGGACATATCGGGATCGTCACGGCACTGGCGGCGCCCTTCCGGGGCAAGGCGCCGGTGCTGGCAGACGCGAGCGATTTCCTGCGTGGCGTCACCGGACGCCGCATCGCGCCGGCAGAGGATGCCGCCCGATGACCGCCGCGCATCCGGTCTGCGTCCCCGCCATCCTTCTCGCGGGCAGCCGCCCCGGCCCCGATCCGCTGCTGACCGGAAGCGGCGTGTCGACCAAGGCGCTGCTGCCGGTCGCGGGCCAGCCGATGCTCGTCCATGTCGTCGCGGCGCTGCGCGCCTCGCCGCTGGTCGGGCCGATCACCATCCTCGCGCAGGCCAGCGCCGAACTGGCGGCGGAGCCGGGGCTGGCGGGGTTCGCCGACCTGCATTTCGCGGACTCGGGACAGGGGATCAGCGCCTCGCTCGCCGCCGCGCTGCCGGAGGGCGACGCGCCGGTGCTGGTGACGACCGCCGACAATGTGCTGCTGACCCCCGCGATGATCGCCGCCTTCCTGACCGGCGCGGAGGACAGCGATGTCGCGGTCGCGATGGTCGAGCGCGGGGTGCTGTTGGCACGCTATCCCGAATCGAAGCGGACGTGGCTCAAGTTTCGCGGCGGCTGGTGGTCGGGGGCGAACCTGTTCCGCCTGCGCGGTCGGCGCGTGCTGCCGCTGCTCGATTTCTGGGGCCGCATCGAGCGCGACCGCAAGAAAGGATTGAAGATCGTCGCCGCCTTCGGCCCGTGGCTGCTGATCGGGGCGCTGCTGCGGCTCTTCACGATCCATCAGGGCATCGCGCGCGCCGGGCGGCGCTTCGGGCTGAAGGCGAAGGTCGTGCCGATGGCGGAAGGCGAGGCGTGCATAGACGCCGACAAGCCCGCGGATATCGAGCTGATCGAGCGGATTTTCGCCGCGCGCCGCTGAACGCCGCGGTCGCTTTTTGTGGCAACCGGCGCCAAGCGGTTCTAGGGCGGCGGCCATGAGCATCAAGAAAGCCATCATCCTGTCCGCCGGGCAGGGGTCGCGGCTGCTGCCGCTGACCCGCGACCTGCCCAAATGCCTGATCGAGTTCAACGGGCGCAGCCTGCTTGGCTGGCAGGTCGCGGCGCTCGCCGCCAATGGCGTCGAGGATATCGTCGTCGTGACGGGATTCCGGACCGAGCGGGTCGAGGATCACGCACTGGAACTCTATCGCGATACCGGCGCGCGCGTTCGCACGCTGTTCAACCCCTTCTTTCAGGTTGCCGACAATCTGGGCACCTGCTGGATCGCGCGCGGGGAGATGGACCGGGATTTCATCATCCTCAACGGCGATACCATCGTGTCCGACGAGATCGTGGCCCGGCTGATTGCCGGTGCGAGCGACCCGATTACGGTCACCGTCGACGTCAAGGATGCCTATGACGACGACGACATGAAGGTGACGCGCGATGCCGAGGGGCGGCTTCACGCCGTCGGCAAGCGTCTGTTGCCTCCCGATACCAATGCCGAATCGATCGGCATGCTGGCGTTCGTCGACGACGGCCCCGCGATCTTTCGCAACCAGGTCGACCAGATGATGCGCACCCCCGACGGCGTCGAGCGTTGGTATCTGCGGGCGATCGACATCATCGCCAAGGGCAATCGCGTCGGTACCGTGTCGATCGCGGGTCTCGACTGGCAGGAGGTCGATTTCCCGCAGGACGTCGAGGCGGCCGATGCGCTGACCGCCCGCTGGGCGACCGAGGGACGCTACGCGAAATAGGGCTTGAGCCAGGCGGCGAGCGCCGCGACTTGCCCGTCGTCCAGCTTCACCGCCTGGCCGAGATCGGGCTGGCCGGGCCAACCAGCGTCGACGGCGGCCACGCCCGCCGCGGATCGTTCGCCCTCGTAGCGGGGCAGGACGTGGAAGTGGACGTGCGGGTCGACCATCATCAGCATCAGATAGTTGATTCTGGCATAGCTCACGGCGGCGGTCAGCGCCGATTCGATGGCGACCGTCACCGTCTTGAGCTCGGCATGGGCGGCAGCGGGCAGATCGCCGAAGGCGGTCGCGTCGGACTTTGCCGCCAGCACCAGCGAGCCGAGCGTCGGCTGGGCGGGGCGCAACAGGACGAGCCAATGCTCGAACTCGGCGATCAGCGTCGCCGGATAGCCGAATTTCTCGATGGTTGCGTTCATGGCGCGGCCTCCTCCATCCAACTGACGATCGGGCGCCCGGATCGGCGCATTCGATAGGCCTGGGCGAGCCGCACTGCATGGACAATCAACGAGATGACCGTCCACCAGGCAAGCGCGATCAGGCCGATGTCGGGCCGGCCGGCGAGCGTCGCGACGAAAAGGATCGCCATGTTCGGGTTGCGGCGCGCGGTGATCAGGCGAAAGCGGCTGTCGAATTTCTGCCAGACATGGATGTCCATGCCGAAATCCTTGATGAACAGCCCCTCGATCACGCGCTGGAGGATATAGCCCGCGATCACCGCGACCATGACCAGCAGGAACGCCTGGCCCGACAGGGCAAGCCCCCAGGCGGAAAGGCCGACGCCCCAGAAATACCACCAGAAAGGCGGGTGGATCAGGTCGACGCCATGATCGGCGACATTGCCCCATTTGGACGAGGTGATGGTGCAGCGCGCAAGCTTTCCGTCGACCGTGTCGAGCACCATGAAGATGAATCCCGCCAGCATCCCCGTCCAATACTGCCCCTGCGCGAACAGGACGGTGGCATAGACGCACAGCGCCGCACCGATCGCGGTCACCATGTTGGGCGTCATGCCCAGTCGGGCCGCGATCCGCGTCAGCCACAGCGCGAGTTCGGGCCACAGATATTTGGTAAGCAGGTCGGTCACGCCCTTATAGGCGCCGAAATAGCTTTGCCGTTCGATGGCTCGGCTTCTTTCCGGTGTCAGCCGCTCGGCAAACGGCGTTTCCAGCTTGCGAAGCTGCTCGTTGTAAAAGCTGCGGTTCTCCAGCGGCAACCGTTCGATCCCGTCGAGCCGCAGGGGATCGGTGTCGTCCGGCAAGACGCCCAGCACCAGTTCGCCGCCGATCGTCAGCGCGACGCCCGGGCGCTTGATCGCCTCGTCGATCAGCGTCGGATCGAAGGCGAAGGCAAGATTGACGTACAGTGCCTCGCCCGGTGCGATCCGTTCGGCGATGGCGCGCTTGACGGCGAGCCGCCGCACGCGCTCGGCGTTGCTCATTCCCCAGATCGGCGTGGCATTGTCGCCGATCAGGCGCAGCGCGGATATGTCACCCATGATTGTCCTGTCCCTCACCCATCGCGGCCAGGTGGCTCGCGACGGCATTGGCTGTTGTATAGGGAAGCGCGAAACGTCTGAGATCGGTGCGCGGAGGCGGTGCCTCGAGCCATTTCCGCAGCGCATCGCTCAGCGCTTCCGTCGACCGCTCGACCGTCGCGCACCCGGGCAGGTCGGCCAGCAATTCGCGTGCGCTGGCGAAGCAATCGGTGCTGACGACCGGAAGGTTGGATGCCAGGGCCTCGATCACCACCGCGGGCAGTCCTTCGTAATCCGAGGACAGGACAAACAGGTCGGCTGCGGCCATCTGCGCCGGCATGTCCGGTGTATAGCCGATCATCTCCACCCGATCCGCCACGCCGAGATCGGCGGCAAGCGCGGCGAGGGCCGCGCGCTGCGGACCGTCGCCCGCGATGCGCAGCCGCGCGTCGCGCGGGTTGGCGGCGGCAAAAGCCCGCAGCAGCCGGTCGAAACGCTTTTGCGCGGTCAGTCGGCCGGCGCCGAGCAACAGGATCGGGCCATCTGCGCGCCCTTCGCGCTCGGGCGCGGCAAAGGCATCGGTCAGATAGGCATTGTGCACCATATGGAACCGGTCGCCTGCGGCCGGAAACTGCTTCCGGAGCAGCGTCGTTTCCGCATCGCTCAGCGTCAATACCCCGGCGGCGCGGCGAAAGATCAGGCCATAGACCGCACGCCGCAGCCGGCCGGCGACGGCGCCGTCCGACTGGCGGACGATCGGGTTCGTCGTCTTGATGTAATAGCGCGCGTGCGTTTTGGCTGAGATCACGCCCAGCGCCGCGAACCAGTTGATATTGTTTCCGGTCGCCAGCACGATGTCGGGACGATGCTTGCGCAACCAGCGGCGATAGGAAAGGAAGGTGACGATCTGTCCCAGCGCCCGGCTGCGCTGGCGGCGGTCGGCGAGCGCATGGCTTTCGACGCCCGGGCGCGGCATGTCTTCCAGATCGGGAGCCAGACCTGTCGAGGTGCAATAGAGGATGGCCACCCGGTGCCCGGCTTCCGCGAAGCCGTTGGCGAGATGGTTCAGCACGCGCGTCGTTCCGCCCTGATCCGCAGCATAGGCTACGAGTGTTATGAAGGCCAAGCCGGGGTCCTTTGCGCAAACCGGCCGATGCCGTCGGGGGGTCCTACTAGAGCCATTGGACGCGTTCAAGCCGGGCGTGAGAAGTCGACCAGCGTCCATCCATGTTCGCGCGCCTGCCGTGCCAGCTTGCGGCTTCGTCCGACGGCATAGCGTTCCTCGGCCAGCGCGAAGCTGGGCGCGTCGCTGGCGTGGTCCGAGTAGAAGCGCAGCCGGCGCCGGCCCGGACCCGCATGTTCGGCGAGCCATTTTTCGATCCGCCGGGCCTTTTCGGCCCCATAGCAGTTGGTTCCGTCGATCGTCGGCAGCCACGCGCCGTCGGCTTCACGCAAGTGCCGCGTCGCGACCACGCCGTCGAATCCGAGCGCCGCGCCGATGGCCTCCGCATAGAATTCGGGCGCAGCGGTGGCGAGCAGCAGGCGATATCCCTCCGCCCGGTCGCGCGCTATCGCCGCCGCGGCTCCGGGCGGAACATCGGCCGGCACGCGCCAAGCGGCGAAGCGCTGTGCCAGATCGGCCGCGCGCGCGGTGGAAATCCGTTTTCCCAGCATCAGCCGGATCGCAGCGGGCTTGAATCGGTCGCGCCCGAACAGTTTCAATCCGGCCCCCGCCAATAGAAGCAGCAGCACTGGCAGCGCCAGCAGCCGCCACGGCGCGACGCGCGCGGCCGCCCACAGCAGGAACAGCGTGAAGGTCGGCTTGCGCAGCACGGTGCGGTCGAGGTCGTAGATTGCGATACGGACGGGGGTGGGCGAGGTCATGGCTTGGGGCTTTCAAAACAGCCGCAGTCGGCGCCCGGTCTTGCCCAGCGACGCCCGGTCGGCGAGCGGCAGCGCGAAGCGCAGGGCGGCCCAGATCGATGCGGCCGCAATCAGGGCGATCAGGGGCAGGGCGACCGGATCCGGCAACTGCGCGGCGAGCAGCGCCGCGCCGCCCGCCGCGACCGTGATCGCGATCCCGTGCAGGGCGACGGTGGGAAACCGGGCATCGAACGGGTGCAGCTTCTCGCTGATCGCGAGTTGGGTCATGGGAATTGCCGCCATCGCGACGAGGCCGATCGACATGGCCAGGGTGACGCCGGTGAGCGGGTCCAGATGCCCGACGATGACCCAGCCCGCGCCGACCGCGATCGCCAGCCCGAACAGGCCCGCGACAAGCTGGTGGCGAAAGGCGGCGACGACCTGAAGCACGGGCAGCGAGATGCCGAGCACCGCCTCGAAAGCGCGCGCGAACAGCAGGATCACGACGGCGGCCTGCGCGACATGCGCTTGCGCCCCGAACAGACTGAGCAGCGACGAACTGCCCGCGGCGAGCACCGCGGCGAGCGGTAGCGCGATCGCAAAGATCAGCCGCGTCGCATAGGCATAGATGTCGGCGACCTGTGCGCGGTCGGCGCGCTCGGCACTCGCGGCAAGCGGCGCGAGCACATAGGAGAAGGCGATGCGAACGAGTTGGACGACGCTCGACAGCTTGCGTGCGATGGTGAACAGCCCCGCCGCCGCGGCGCCCGCCGCACCGGGAAGCAGCAGGTTGAGGATCAGCGCGGGCGCATCGCCGAACAACCGCCCGATGATGTTCGACGGCAGGATCGACAGCCCCGCCCGCAAGGTGTCGCGCTCGGCCGTGCTGCCGCGTCCCCCGCGCCGCAGTTCGGCGAAATCATAATAGCGCGCCAGCAGGCGAACGCACAGCAAGGCGGTCACGGCGAGCGAACAGAGGTGCGCGATGAACAGGCCCTTGAGCCCGAGTCCGCCCGCGAAGAACAGTCCCGCGAACACCAGCCGCAGAATCTGCTCCCAGACGATGCGGAGGCGGATTTCGGCGCCGAATACCATGCGCGCGCGCATCGCGCTGGTCGCGATCTCGACAAAGGCCCACAGCGGCAGTGCCCAGACGAACAGTTGGATCGCGGGTACGACGAGCGGCCGGTCGCGCTCGGCGACGTTGAGCAGCGGCGCCAGGTCGGCGGCGAAGGTCGCGATCAGCGCCGCGACGACCAGGCATGGCACGACGCCGAACAGCATCGCGGTGCGCAGCGCCGCCGCGGCCTCGGCTTCGCTCGCCGACTGCGGCACGGTGCGCTGCAGCGCGTTCGTCATG
This sequence comes from Sphingopyxis granuli NBRC 100800, assembly GCF_001591045.1. Classification (GTDB taxonomy): domain Bacteria; phylum Pseudomonadota; class Alphaproteobacteria; order Sphingomonadales; family Sphingomonadaceae; genus Sphingopyxis; species Sphingopyxis granuli. The sequence continues at coordinate 22,630 of NZ_BCUA01000019.1, forward strand.
CCGGCGTCGCAGATATTCTCGAGCAGATTGACCGCCGCCCACAGCACCGCATAGAGCCCATAGCCGGCGAGGCCGAACATCAGGACATAGAGCGGCTGCGCGACGATCTCGATCACCCCGCCCAGTCGTGCGAGCACCGTCGTTCCCAGCCCGCGCGCGACATGGCGGCTGGTCACGGCGGGCTGGGCTGGCGTGTCGGTCATGGTCCGCGCGCCCTAGCGGCAAATTTCGCCCATTACACCCTTCCTCTTCGGGGAAGGGGTTTTATTGCCGCCCCCTTGTCCCTGCCGCGCGACGAGTCTAGTCGAGGCCGCCACGGCATCGGGGGGAGTCAGCATATGGCCCAGTCTCGCCGGACGGGGGACGACCAGGGTAGGGAGGCGGTTGACGCGACAGGCCCCGCTTCAGCCCCGGGGAGTAGGTTCCGCAGGTTTTCGCCCGCGAACGGCTGGTCCGGCTTCATCACCGAACTGGTCATCGTTGTCCTCGGCATCCTGATCGCGCTCGGCACGCAGCAGGCGGCGGACGGGTGGAAAGACCGCAGGGATGTAGCGGCCTTCCGCCGGGCGCTGAACGCCGAACTGGCCTTCAATCTGGCCGCATATCAGACGCGGGCAGCGCAGAGCGATTGCGTGGTGCGCCGGCTGGATCAGCTCGAACAGTGGCAACGGGAGTGGCAGGACGGCGATGGCCCGGCCATGAGCGGGATGATCGGTCGCCCGCTGGCGCCGGGACTGCACCTTGGCGGGTGGCGCAGCGGCGGCGCCGGCATCGCGGGCAAAATGCCGCTGGAGCAGCGGCTGAACTATACCGATGCCTATGATTCCTTCGAACTATATGATTCGCTGCGCTACCGCGAACTGGATGTCTGGTTGGAGCTTTTCGCGTATGATGGCGCTTCGCGGCTGTCGCCGCCGGAGGTCAACAAGCTGCGGGGGTTGATCCTGATGGCACGTTCGATCGACCGTTCGATGACCCTCAACCTGCCCTCTGCCATCGAAATCTCGGCCCAGCTGGAGGTCAAGCCCGAACCTGTTGATCGGGAGGGGCAGGAGCGTTTCATCGCGCTCAGCGGCCTCTGCGCACCGCTCGCCTTTGTCCGTCGCTGAAGCCGGGTGAAACCGGAATTATGGAGCACGGGCGTGCGCGCTGGCGGTAAAGCCACCCATCGCGCCTGCCCTCCTCCGAGGCTGCGGGCTTAATTGCCGCCTCACCCTCTTGCCGACTCTGCCAATCGGGTCTAGTCGGACCCCGACTGCATCAGGGAGCCCGCGCCATGGCCGAATTTCGCCTGCCCAAGAACAGCCGCATCCACAAGGGCGGCACGGTCCACAAGGCCGAGGGCGCGACCAACGTCAAGAAATTCAAGGTTTATCGCTACGACCCCGACAAGGGGGAGAATCCGCATTTCGACACTTTCGAGATCGACCTCGACACCTGTGGTCCGATGGTGCTCGACGCCCTGATCAAGATGAAGAGCGAGCAGGATTCGACGCTGACCTTCCGCCGCTCGTGCCGCGAGGGCATCTGCGGAAGCTGCTCGATGAACCTCAACGGCAAGAACGGCCTCGCCTGCACCACCGCGATCGAGGATCTGAAGGGCGACATCACGATCACCCCGCTGCCGGCGATGGACGTGATCAAGGATCTTGTCCCCGACTTCACCCATTTCTATGCTCAATATGCCTCGATCGAGCCGTGGCTGAAGACCAAGTCGACGACGCCCAGCGGCAAGGAACGGCTCCAGTCGCCCGAGGAGCGCGAGAAGCTCGACGGGTTGTACGAGTGCATCCTGTGCGCCTGCTGCTCGACGAGCTGCCCCAGCTATTGGTGGAACAGCGACAAGTTCCTCGGCCCCGCGATCCTGCTCCAGGCCTATCGCTGGCTCGCCGACAGCCGCGACGAATATACCGGCGAACGGCTCGACGAACTCGAGGATCCCTTCCGTCTCTATCGTTGCCACACGATCATGAATTGCGCCAACGCCTGCCCCAAGGGGCTCAGCCCGGCGCGCGCGATCGCCGAGATCAAGAAGCTGGAAATCGAGCGGCAGGTTTGACGTTGGCTGGCGTCGGCCTGCTCCCCCATTTCTCGAAAGTGCGGACGTGAACGACGGCATCGAGGAACCGAAGCGCCGCGAGAATTTCACCGCCGAGGAACTCGCGGACGGCTGGATAAGCTGGAATATCAAGGACCCGAGCCGCTTCAACGCCTTCATCGAACCGCTTGCGGTCCGGACGGAAGGGCTGACGCCCGACGGACGGCCGCGCGCTCGCGTGCGAATGCATCCGACGCGCAAGCACAGCAATCTCGGCGACAATGTCCATGGCGCGGTCAGCCTGGCGCTCGTCGACATCGCGCTGTTCGCGGCCTCGCATCAGTTCGGCGCGCTCGACGCGGGGCATTCGGTGACGCTCGACCTGTCGACGCAGTTCGTCGGCGCCGGCCGGGTCGGCGAACCGATGGACGCGCTGGTCGAACTGGTGCGCGAGACGGGGCGGCTGGTCTTCCTGCGTGGGCTCGTCGTCCAGGGCGAAGACGATGCGCATATCGTGCTCAGCTTTGCCGGGACGATCCGCAAGGCGAGCCGCAAATGACGGGCGCGGCCGCGAGCGGGGGCTGCCGTTCCGCATGACCGACCTGCTCGCTGCCTATGATAGGCTCGTCGCCGATGGCGAACTGAAGCCCGATCCCGAACAGCGCGCCGCCGCGGAGCGGCTGGCCCGGCTGCAACAGGAACTGGAGGCCGCGCCGCCGCGCGGCAGCCTGCTCTGGCGGATCGCCGGCCGCAGGCCGGAGGCGCCGCGCGGCGTCTATCTGTGGGGCGCGGTCGGGCGCGGCAAGTCGATGCTGATGGACCTCTTCTATGACCGGCTGGCGATCCGGCGAAAGCGGCGGGTCCATTTCCACGCCTTCATGCTGGAGGTGCACGCGCGGATGCGCGAGGTGCGCAAGAGCGAGAGCGGCGACCCCATCCCGCAGGTGGCGGCGGCGCTGGTCGAGGATGTCCGCTGTCTCGCCTTCGACGAGATGGTGGTGAACAACAGCGCCGACGCGATGATCCTCTCGCGGCTGTTCACGGCGCTGATCGGGCATGGCGTGACCGTAGTCGCGACATCGAATCGGCCGCCGTCCGATCTCTATAAGAACGGGCTTAACCGCGAGCATTTTCTGCCATTCGTTGCGTTGATCGAGGCGAAACTCGACGTGATGAGTCTGAACGGCCCGACCGATTATCGCCGGCATCGGCTGGGCGACGGCAAGCGCTGGTTCGTGCCCGCAGACGCGGCGGCGACCGAGGCGCTGTCGGCCGCCTTCTTCCGCCTCACCGACTATCCGCCGGAGGATCGCGCGCACGTCCCCTCGCTCGACCTCGATGTCGGCGGCGGGCGGTTGCTGCACGTGCCAAAGGCGCTGAAGGGCGTCGCCGTCTTCTCCTTCAAGCGGCTGTGCGCAGAGGCGCGGGGCGCGTCCGACTATCTGGCTGTCGCGCGCCATTTCCACACGGTGATCATCGTCGGCATTCCGCGCATGGGGCCGGAAAACCGCAACGAGGCGGCGCGCTTCGTGACGCTGGTCGACGCGCTCTACGAATATAAGGTCAAGCTGCTGGCGAGCGCCGCGGCCGAGCCCGACCAGCTCTATGTCGCCGGCGACGGCGCCTTCGAGTTCGAACGCACGGCAAGCCGTCTCGCCGAAATGCAGTCGGACGATTATCTGGCTCTAGGCCATGGCCAGGATGATGCCGCCGACGATCTTGCCCCAACGCGATGAGTTGATGGCGACATAGGCGACGTTGCGGACGTAGCGGACCTCGTGCGCCAGATGGCCGAACGCCTGCTCGACGACGCGGCGCGCGGTCCGCAGCGGGCGTGGCGCGGCGACCTCGATCCGTCCGGGGCGTGGTGGCGGCAGCGGCAGCGTCGCAAAGCCGCCATTCGTGATCCGCGGATCGTCGGCGACGGCCCGGCACAGTGCTTCCATCCGCGCGACCGCCAGCCAATTGGGCACCGCGCGGTCGCGGCTCAGCAATTCGAAACTGTGGCTGAAAGCCGAGAACTGGATCGCGCCGCTCTCCGCCGCATGGTCGAGCGCGTCGCGCATTTCCTCTTCGGACATCGCGCAGAGCTGAGCGGGGCGAAAGCGGCCGCTGCCTTCCATCAGCCCGCTGACCGGAACCTCGCAGACACCGTGGTGAAAGCGCATGCCCATGTTCGCCGGGTCGAGCGTGATCGCGCAGCCGTGATCCCGATAGGCGCCGTTGAAACTGCTGTCGTAGCGAAAGCCGAGCGCGGCGACCGCGCGCAGCGTGTCGTCGTTGGCGCCGAAGTTGCCGGCGCGGAAGGCAACCGGCCGCGGCACCCCGGCGCGCATCAATATGTCGCGGGCGAGGGCGATCAGCTTCTTCTGCGCCGGCAGGGGGAAATCGGCGATGTTGCGTCCCGTCAGCCGCCCCGCCGGATTGAACGGCGCGAACTGCAGCCATTCGGTATGGATGTGCAACTGCACCTCGTGACCGCGCCGGAGGATCGGCTCGACGATCGCCTCGACGATCCGCGGGCCATGAACCAGCGCGGGCATCGGGTCGACGAAGAAGACGCCCTTCAGGCCGTGGCGTTCGAGCATGTCCATCTGGAACAGGATGCCGAAGTCGCCTTCGCGGCAGCGACCGAGGATCGAGCTTTCGAAATTGGCGCGCGCGTCGACCCCCCGCTGGTGGAGTCCGGCGGAAAGTTCGGTGTCGAAACTGATGATTGCCCGCGTCATCGGCGGGGACCCTAGCGCACAGGGGGTAAAGGAGGGTTAATCGCCGTTCCGGGATTCCCGCTGGAAATGCGGGATCGTCGGCGTGCCTCTGCCGGCTTTCCCCTTCGCCCGCTCCATCGGTTTCGCGCGATCCAGGAGGGCGTCGCTTTCCCCGACGAACGTGCCCCGGAAGCGATGCTTTCCGGCCGCGCCATCGCGGACGTCCAAACCGCCTCGTTCCCCATAATGATATTGCGAACTGTTTGCAGAAAAACCCGGTTATTCGTGCTTTTCGCGGTTGTTTCGCCTGGGGAATCAGCGTAGGGGCGGCGCGAGTCTTGGGACCGGCATGCGGCAATGGCCCGTGCCCCGCCGGTCCGTGAACCGCATTGCCGGGCTTGCCAGAAGGGAGTGCCGCGCGCCATGGGACGCAAGAAGATCGCTTTGGTCGGAGCCGGGATGATCGGGGGCACGCTCGCCCACCTCGCCGCCATGAAGGAAATGGGCGACATCGTCCTCTTCGACATTGCCGAAGGCATGCCCAAGGGCAAGGCGCTCGACCTTGCACAGGCGGGACCGGTCGAGGGCTATGATGCGGGGCTCAAGGGCACGAGCGATTATGCCGACATCGCCGGCGCCGACGTCGTCATCGTCACCGCGGGCGTGCCGCGCAAGCCGGGGATGAGCCGCGACGACCTGCTCGGCATCAACCTCAAGGTCATGAAGGCGGTCGGCGAGGGCATCAAGGCCAACGCTCCCGACGCCTTCGTCATCTGCATCACCAATCCGCTCGACGCGATGGTGTGGGCGCTGCGCGAATTCTCGGGGCTGCCGCACAACAAGGTCGTCGGCATGGCCGGCGTGCTCGATTCGGCCCGCTTCCGCCACTTCCTCGCCGAGGAATTCAACGTCTCGGTCGAGGACGTCACGGCATTCGTGCTCGGCGGGCACGGTGACACGATGGTTCCGGTCATCGAATATTCGACCGTCGCCGGCATCCCGGTTCCCGATCTGATCAAGATGGGCTGGTCGACGCAGGAGCGGATCGACGCGATCGTCGCGCGCACCCGTTCGGGCGGCGGCGAGATCGTCCAGCTCCTCGGCAACGGCTCGGCCTATTACGCCCCCGCGACGAGCGCGATCGCGATGGCCGAAAGCTATCTCAAGGACAAGAAGCGCCTGCTGCCCTGCGCCGCGCATCTGACCGGCCAGTACGGCGTCGACGACCTCTATGTCGGTGTGCCGGTGGTGATCGGGGCGAACGGAGTCGAGCGCGTCGTCGAGATCGCGCTGAACGAAGGCGCGAAGGCGAACTTCGACAAATCGGTCCACGCGGTCCAGGAGCTGCTGGTCGCGTGCAAGGGTCTGGAGCCGAGCCTGGCCTGAGTCCCGACGCCCCGCGAAGGCGGGGCCCGTCGCCCGCCCCCTCGAAACGAGGGTGCGGGTGAACTGGTATCTGGAGGTGGTCCCGCCCGGGGCGCACGGAAAACGGAACGAAAATCTATGAGCATCCTGATCGACAAGAATACCAAGGTCATCACCCAGGGAATGACCGGCGCGACCGGCACTTTCCACACCGAACAGGCGCTCGCCTACGGCACGCAGATGGTCGGCGGCGTGACGCCGGGCAAGGGCGGCACGACGCATATCGGCCTGCCGATGTTCGACACCGTCGCCGAGGCGAAGCAGGCCACCGGCGCGACCGCGTCGGTCATCTATGTGCCGCCGCCGTTCGCCGCCGATTCGATCCTCGAGGCGATCGATGCCGAGGTCGAGCTGATCGTCGCGATCACCGAGGGTATTCCGGTGCTCGACATGGTCAAGGTGAAGCGCGCGCTGTCGGGCTCCAAGTCGCGGCTGATCGGCCCCAACTGCCCCGGCGTGCTGACCCCCGACGAATGCAAGATCGGCATCATGCCGGGTTCGATCTTCAAGAAGGGCAGCGTCGGCGTCGTCTCGCGCTCGGGCACGCTGACCTATGAAGCGGTGTTCCAGACCACGAACGTCGGGCTGGGCCAGACGACCGCGGTCGGCATCGGCGGCGACCCGGTCAACGGCACCAACTTCATCGACGTGCTCGAACTCTTCCTCGCCGACGAGGCGACCAAGTCGATCATCATGATCGGCGAGATCGGCGGCGATGCCGAGGAGCAGGCGGCGCAGTTCCTGATCGACGAGGCGAAGCGCGGCCGCAAGAAGCCGATGGTCGGCTTCATCGCGGGCCGCACCGCGCCTCCGGGGCGCCGCATGGGCCATGCCGGCGCGATCGTGTCGGGCGGCAAGGGCGATGCCGAAAGCAAGATCGCTGCGATGGAAGCCGCGGGCATCACCGTGTCGGCCTCGCCGTCGGAGCTGGGCACGACGCTGGCGGAGGTGCTGAAAGAGCGGGTGTGACCCCCAATTGCTCCCCTTTTTCGTGTGTCCCCGCGAAGGCGGGGACCCATTGCTGCGTCTCCTGGACCCCCGCCTTCGCGGGGGAACACGTCGGGACGATTTAGGATGGTCCCGCCCGGCTATGTCTATATCATGGCGAGCCGGAAAAACGGGACGATCTATATCGGTGTGACCAGCGATTTGCCGAAAAGGGTTTGGCAACATCGCGAAGGCATGATCGAAGGTTTTACGAAGCGTTATGGTTGCAAACTGCTGGTGTGGTTCGATAGCTTTGAAAGCATCCACGACGCCCGGCAGCTTGAAGTGCGGATGAAGAAATGGAACCGGGCGTGGAAGATCAATCGCATCGAGGAGCATAATCCCGAGTGGAATGATTTATCCGAAACGCTGAATTAGGCCTCTGGAGATCGGTCCCTGCCTTCGCAGGGGCACGAATAGGTTGGGAAAATGAACCTCGAACGACAAAGCTTCGACATCGACGAACCGCAGCCCGGACCGAGCTGGGCGCCCAGAAACTGGCCCCTGGTCGACAGCGACGACCTGACTGCCGCGCTCGATCCGCAGCAGATGCAGGTCGCGGTGAAGGCCGCCGCGGCGAAGGCCGGCGCGCCGCTTTCGAACGCCGAGGTCGAGCGCGCGGCCGACGAGGCGATCCGCGCGATGATGCTGATCCGCACCTATCGCGTGCGCGGCCATCTGGCAGCGTCGCTCGACCCGCTCGGCCTGTCGAAGCATGAACTGCCCGCCGACCTCACCCCCGAATATCACGGTTTCGTCGGCGCCGACCAGGATCGGCCGGTCTTCCTCGGCGGAACGCTTGGGCTCGAAAAGGCGACGGTGCGCGAGATCGTGGCGATCCTGCAGGCCAATTATTGCGGGAATGTCGGCCTCGAATACATGCACATCGCCGACGTCGAGGAACGGCGCTTCCTGCAGGACCGGATGGAGGGCGCCGACAAGCATGTCGAGTTCACCCCCGAGGGCAAGCAGGCGATCCTCAACAAGGTGATCGACGCCGAGGAGTGGGAGAAATTCCTCGCCCGCAAATATGTCGGCACCAAGCGCTTCGGCCTCGACGGCGGCGAGGCGATGATCCCCGCGATGGAAGCGATCATCAAATATGGCGGCCAGTACGGCGTGCGCGAGATCGTCTATGGCATGGCGCATCGCGGCCGGCTCAACATGCTCGCGAACGTGATGGCGAAGCCCTATCGCGTCATCTTCCACGAATTCCAGGGCGGCAGCGCGAATCCCGAGGCCGTCGGTGGTTCGGGCGACGTCAAATATCACCTCGGCACCTCGACCGACCGCGAGTTCGACGGCATCTCGGTGCACATGTCGCTGGTGCCCAACCCGTCGCACCTCGAAGCGGTCGATCCGGTGGTGCTCGGCAAGGTGCGCGCGCAGCAGGTGGTGCGCGACGACCTGATCGAGCATGAACAGGTGCTGCCGGTGCTGATCCACGGCGACGCGGCCTTCGCGGGGCAGGGGATCGTCTGGGAATGCCTCGGCTTCTCGGGCATCCGCGGCTACAACACGGGCGGCTGCATCCACTTCATCGTCAACAACCAGATCGGTTTCACGACCAGCCCGCAGTTCGCGCGCTCGTCGCCCTATCCGTCGGACGTCGCGAAGGGTGTCCAGGCGCCGATCCTGCACGTCAACGGCGACGATCCGGAGGCGGTGACCTTCGCCTGCAAGCTGGCGATCGACTTCCGCCAGCAGTTCAAGCGCGACATCGTCATCGACATGTGGTGCTATCGCCGCTTCGGCCATAACGAGGGCGACGAGCCGTCGTTCACCCAGCCGCTGATGTATGCCCGCATTCGCAAGCATCCGGCGGTGTCGGACCTTTATGCGCAGCGGCTGGAGGAAGAAGGGGTGATCGCGGCCGGCGATGCCGACGCGCACCGCCGCGAATTCACCGCGCGGCTCGAGGAAGAGTTCGAAGCGGCGAAGAGCTACAAGCCGAACAAGGCCGACTGGTTCGCCGGCCGCTGGTCGGGGCTGCACATGCCGGGCGATTCCGAACATGCGCGGCGCAATATCGCGACCGGCGTTTCGGAAAAGCTGTTCGACAGCATCGGCCGCATCATGACGACCATTCCCGACGACCTGCAGGTGCACAAGACGTTGCGCCGCGTCATCGACGCGCGCGCCGCGATGTTCGCCGACAAGAAGAATGGCGACGTGTTCGATTGGGCGACCGCCGAATCGCTCGCCTTCGGCACCCTGCTCAGCGAAGGCTATCAGGTGCGCTTGTCGGGCCAGGATTCGGGGCGCGGCACTTTCAGCCAGCGCCACGCCGTCTGGGTCGACCAGACCGACGAGCATAAATATATTCCGCTGAAGACCGTGCCGCACGGCCGCTTCGAGGTGCTCGACAGCCCGCTGTCGGAATATGGCGTGCTCGGTTTCGAATATGGCTATGCGATGGCCGATCCGAAGAGCCTCGTGCTGTGGGAAGCGCAGTTCGGCGACTTCGCCAACGGCGCGCAGATCATGATCGACCAGTTCATCGCGGCGGGCGAGGCCAAGTGGCTGCGTGCCAACGGCCTCGTGATGCTGCTGCCGCACGGCTACGAGGGGCAGGGGCCCGAGCATAGCTCGGCGCGCCTCGAACGCTTCCTGCAACTGTGCGCGGGCGACAATATCCAGGTGTGCAATATTTCGACCCCGTCGAACTATTTCCACGTCCTGCGCCGCCAGATGCTGCGGTCGTTCCGCAAGCCGCTGATCATCATGACGCCCAAGTCACTGCTCCGCCACAAGCTGGCGGTTTCGCAGCGTAGCGACTTCATCGGCGATGCGCATTTCCGGCGCATCATGTCCGATCGCAACCCGCCCGAGGATGGCGCGATCCGGCGCGCCGTCTTCTGCTCGGGCAAGGTCGGCTATGATCTGATGGAGGCGCGCGATGCCGCGGGCCTGACCGACACGACGATCATCCGTATCGAGCAGATCTATCCCTTCCCGGGCGAAGCGCTCGCGGCGCGGCTGAAGCGGATGACGAACCTCGAAGAGGTCGTCTGGGCGCAGGAAGAGCCGCGCAACAACGGCGCGTGGTTCTTCGTCGAGCCGCTGATAGAGGAAGCGCTGGACGAGGCCGGGCACAAGGGCAAGCGCGCCCGCTATGCCGGCCGCGCCGCCGCCGCCTCGCCGGCGACGGGCCTGATGAGCCGCCACCAGACCGAGCAAGGGGCGCTCGTCGCCGATGCGCTCGGCCTGTCGGTACGCGCCGAGATTCGCCGGACGAAGAAGAGATAAGGGCTGGCGCGCCCAACCCGATGCAAAGACAATCCCGATGGTCAGGGGTAGTCCCTGTCCATGGTCCCCAAGGAAGAAGCGATGAGCACCGAAGTCAAAGTCCCCACCCTGGGTGAAAGCGTGACCGAAGCCACGGTCGGCGAATGGCTGAAGCAGCCGGGCGATGCCGTCGCGGTCGATGAACCGATCGCGAGTCTCGAAACCGACAAGGTCGCGGTCGAGGTGCCGTCGCCGGTCGCGGGCGTGATGGGGCAGCAGGTCGCCGCCGTCGGCGACACCGTCGCGGTCGGCGCGGTGATCGCGACGATCGAGGCGGGTTCGGGCAAGGCGCCGGCCGCGGCGCCCGCTCCGGCTGCCAAGGCCGAAGCCGCAGCCCCCGCGCCCGCCGCGACGGCCAGCGACAATGCGGTCGACACGGTGACGACGATGTCGCCCGCGGTGCGCCGCCTCGTGCTCGAACACGGCGTCGATCCCACGAAGATCAAGGGGACCGGCAAGGACGGCCGCCTGACCAAGGAGGATGTGCTCGCCGCCGCCAATGCTGCGCCCGAGGCCGCTCCCGCTCCCGCTGCGCCTGCCGCATCCGCGCCGGCCGCCGGCGGCGCCCCGGGGCGCCGCGAGGAGCGCGTCAAGATGACGCGGATGCGCCAGACGATCGCGAAGCGCCTGAAATCGGCGCAGGAAACCGCGGCGATGCTGACGACCTTCAACGACTGCGACATGTCGGCGGTGATGGCGGCGCGCGAGCGCTATCGCGACAGTTTCGAGAAGAAGCATGGCGTGCGCCTTGGCTTCATGAGCTTCTTCACCAAGGCGGTCGCGCTCGCCGCGCACGATATTCCGGCGGTCAACGGCCGGATCGAGGGCGACGAGATCGTCTATCACGACTATCTGGACGTTTCGGTTGCGGTCAGCGCGCCCAACGGGCTGGTCGTGCCGGTCGTGCGCAATGCCGAGAGCCTGAGCTTCGCCGAGATCGAGAAGGCGATCGCCGACCTCGGCAAGCGCGCCAAGGACGGCACGCTGACGATGGCCGACATGACGGGCGGCACCTTCACCATCTCGAACGGCGGCGTGTTCGGCGGCCTGATGTCAACCCCGATCATCAACCCGCCGCAGTCGGCGGTGCTCGGCCTCCACCGCATCGAGGACCGCCCGGTCGTGCGGAACGGCGAGATCGTGATCCGCCCGATGATGTATCTCGCGCTCAGCTACGATCACCGGCTGGTCGACGGCCGCGAGGCGGTGACCTTCCTCAAGACGATCAAGGAAGCGATCGAGGACCCGACGCGGCTGCTGATCGATCTTTAAATATCCCACATCCGTTCGGGCTGAGCTTGTCGAAGCCCCGTTCTTTTCTTGAGAGCGACGGATTGAAAAGTACGGCCCTTCGACAAGCTCAGGGCGAACGGAGATTGAAATGTCGGACTTTGACTACGACGTCCTTGTCATCGGTGCCGGGCCCGGCGGCTATGTCGCCGCGATCCGCGCGGCGCAGCTGGGCCTGAAGACCGCGTGCGCCGAAGGACGCGAAACACTCGGCGGCACCTGCCTCAACGTCGGCTGCATCCCGTCGAAGGCGATGCTCCACGCGTCCGAATATTTCGAAGCCGCCGCCGGCGGCGCGATGGCGAAGATGGGCATCAAGGTGAAACCCGAACTCGACCTCGATACCATGCACGGCCAGCGCAAGGACGCGGTCAAGGGCCTAACCGGCGGCATCGAGTTCCTGTTCAAGAAGAACAAGGTCGACTGGCTGAAGGGTTATGCGAAATTCACCGCGGCCGACACGGTCGAGGTCGCGGGCAAGGCGGTGCGCGCAAAGAACATCATCGTGGCGACCGGTTCGTCGGTGACACCGCTTCCCGGTGTCGAGGTCGATAACGCCAAGGGCGTGATCGTCGATTCGACCGGCGCGCTCGAACTCGCGAAGGTGCCCGGCCACATGGTGGTGATCGGCGGCGGCGTGATCGGGCTCGAACTCGGCAGCGTGTGGCGCCGCGTTGGCGCCAAGGTGACATGCGTCGAGTTCCTCGATCAGATCCTGCCTGGCATGGACGGCGATGTCCGCAAGGAAGCGAACAAGATTTTCAAGAAGCAGGGCATCGAGTTCAAGCTCAAGACCAAGGTCACGAAGGCCGAGGTGAAGGGCAAGAAGGCGGTGCTGACGCTCGAACCCGCTGCGGGCGGCGATGCGGAGACGCTGGAAGCCGACGTCGTGCTGGTGTCGATCGGGCGCCGCCCGAACACCGACGGGCTCGCGCTCGACAAGGCTGGACTCTCGGTCAACAAGCGGGGGCAGATCGAGGTCGATCATGATTTCCGCACCGCGGTCGACGGCATCTGGGCGATCGGCGACGTTGTGCCGGGGCCGATGCTCGCGCACAAGGCCGAGGACGAAGGCATCGCCTGCGCGGAGAATATCGCGGGACTGACCGGCATCGTGAACCATGATGTCATCCCGTCGGTCGTCTACACCATGCCCGAGATCGCCGGGGTCGGCCTGACCGAGGAAGCCGCAAAGGAGCGGGGAGAGGTCAAGGTCGGCAAATTCCCGATGCTCGCGAACAGCCGCGCCAAGACGAACCACGAGCCCGACGGCTTCGTCAAGGTGATCGCCGACGCGAAGAGCGACCGCGTGCTGGGCGTCTGGTGCATCGCCAGCGTCGCCGGCACGATGATCGCGCAGGCCGCGCAGGCGATGGAATTCGGTGCGACGAGCGAGGACATCGCCTACACCTGCCACGCGCATCCGACGCACAGCGAGGCGGTGAAGGAAGCCGCGATGGCGGTGACGGGCAAGCCGATCCATATCTGACGCCGCCGTCGGCGGTCGGGGCACGAACGGGGGAGAGTGACGATGGCGGCACGACTGGGATTATGGATGGCGGCATCGATGGCGGCGGCGTGGCCGCTCGCCGTACAGGCGGCCGATGACGCCGTTCCGGCTGCTGCCGCGCCTGATCTTTCGGTCGTCAGCCAGCGCCTCGACGCGTTGCTCGACCGCGATTATCCGGCGCTCGAAGCGCTTTACAAGGATCTGCACGCGCACCCCGAACTGGGGATGCAGGAGGTGCGCACCGCCGGTATTCTCGCGACGCGTCTGCGCGAGGCCGGTTTCACCGTGACCGAGAAGGTCGGCGGCACCGGCGTCGTCGGCGTGCTCCGCAATGGCGCGGGGCCGACGATCCTCGTCCGCGCCGACATGGATGCGCTGCCGCTCGAGGAAAAGACCGGCCTGCCGTGGGCGAGCAAGGCGCGCGCGACCTATGAGGGCAAGGATGTGCCGGTGATGCACGCCTGCGGTCACGATACGCATGTCGCCTATTTGGTCGGCGTCGCGCAGGCGCTCTCCGCGATGCGTGACAGCTGGTCGGGGACGGTGGTGCTGATCGGTCAGCCCGCCGAAGAGCCGCTGAAGGGCGCCCGGGCGATGCTCGACGACGGGTTGTTCAAGCGCTTTCCCAAGCCCGATTTCGGCTTTGCCGCGCATGTCAGCAACCTGCCTTCGGGTGTGGTGGCGATCAAGGCCGGGCCGTCTTCTTCGGCGTCCGACAGCTATTCGGTCGTCTTTCACGGTCGCGGCGGCCACGGCTCGATGCCCGCTGCGACGATCGATCCGATTCCGATCGCGGCGCGCTTCGTCACCGACGTACAGACGGTGATCAGCCGCGAAAAGGACCCGGCGGCGTTCGGCGTGCTGACAATTGGTGCGATCCAGGCCGGCAGCGCACCCAACATCATCCCCGACAGCGCCGAGGTGAAGGTCAACCTTCGTTCGCAGGCGCCCGACGTGCGCGAACTGCTGCGCAGCGGCACTGCGCGCGCGGCAAAGGCGGCGGCGCAGATGGGTAACGCGCCCGCGCCGACGATCAGCTATCTGGGCGGCACCGGCGTGCTGATGAACGACGAGGGCATGGCGGCCGCGGCAGCCGCGATGCTGAAACCCGTGTTCGGCGACCGCCTCGCCTTCGCTCCGGCGAGCGCGCCGCCGATGTCGGGCAGCGAGGATTTCTCCGAATTCGTCGATGCCGGTGTCCCGTCGATCTTCTTCGCGATCGGTGGCTACGATCCCGCTGTTCTCGCCGCGCTCAAGGCGAAGGGCGAACCGGCGCCGACCAACCACTCGCCCTTCTTCGCCCCGCAGGCCGAGCCCGCGATCCGTAACGCGGTGACGGCGATCGTGCTGTCGATCGTCGGCGGCGTTCGGCCGGCGGAGCGCTGATCGGCCCGCGCCGATGGATGCCATCGACAACGCGCTGCTCGTCCGCCTGCTCGACCTTGTCGGGATCGGCGTGTTTGCGCTGTCGGGCGCGCTGATGGCGGTGCGGTTGCGGCAGACTTTGGTTACGGCCTGCTTCTTTGCTCTGGTCACGGGTGTCGGTGGCGGCAGCGTGCGCGACCTGCTGATCGGCGCGCCGGTGTTCTGGGTCCAGGACGGCGCGATCGCCGCGGTGTGCATCGCGATCGCGCTGACCGTCTGGCTCACCCCCGAACGCTGGTGGCGGCGCGGGCAGTTGCTCGAATGGGCCGATGCGGTCGGCCTCGCTGCCTACAGCGTCTTCGGCACCGCCAAGGCGATGGCGTGGGGTGTGCCGCCTGTGCCGGCGCTGATGATGGGCGTCATCACAGGCTGCGTTGGGGGCACGATCCGCGACGTGCTGGCGGGCGTGCCGTCGATCATCATGCGCCCCGAAATCTATGTGACCGCGGGGGCGCTGGCATCGGGCCTGTTCCTGGCGCTGCTCTGGCTCGGCGCGGGGACGGCGGTGGCGGCGGTGACGGGCGCGACCGCGGGTTTCATCCTGCGCGGCGTGGCGATCCGCTGGTCGCTGGGCCTGCCAACCTATGGCCGTGCCGGCGGCGACGGGGCAAGCTGACGCTTGACCGGGGCGCGCGGCGCGGCAAGGTTGGCATCCTTTGGCAGGGGACACGCATGACGACCGACCGGACGACCGCCAACGGCATCAGCATCGCCTTCGAGGACAAGGGGCCGCGCGATGCGCCCGCGATCCTGCTCGTCATGGGATTGGGCGGGCAGCTGACGCTGTGGCCCGACGAGTTCGTCGATGCGCTGGTCGCGCGCGGGTTCCGTACCATCCGCTACGACAATCGCGACGTCGGCCTGTCCACCCGCTTCGATGCGGCGGGGGTGCCTAACCTGAAATGGATGTTCGTCAAGGCCGCGCTGGGCTTGCCGGTGCGCAGCGCCTACCGGCTCGCCGACATGGCCGACGACGGCGTCGCGCTGCTTGACCGTCTGGAGATCGACCGGGCGCATGTCGTCGGCGCGTCGATGGGCGGGATGATCGCGCAGCATATCGCCGCCAGCCATCCGGGCCGCACCTTGTCGCTCACCTCGATCATGTCGACAACCGGCAACCGTCGCCTGCCGCGCGCGAAGAAGGAAGCGATGCAGGTGCTGGCGAACCGGCCGATGAGCGGCGATCCGGAAGACATGATCGCCTATTCGGTGCGCGCCGCGCGGGTCATCGGCAGCCCCGGCTATCCGGCGGAGGAGGAGCGTTTGCAGCGCCGGGTGCGCGGCGATTTTGAGCGCGGCTGGTATCCGCAGGGCGTCGCGCGCCAGATGGCGGCGATCGTTGCCGACGGCGACCGGCGCCCGATGCTGAAGGCGGTGCGGGCGCCGACCCTCGTCATCCATGGCGAGGCCGACCCGCTGGTCCCGATCGCGGGCGGCCGGGACACGGCGGCGCATATCGCGGGGGCGCGGCTGATGACGATCCCCGGCATGGGGCACGACCTGCCGCTGGCGCTGGTCGACACGCTCGCCGATGCGATCGCGGAGCATGCTAGGGGCGCGGCCGTGGCGGCCTGATCGGCCGTCACCTCAACAGCAACGCCAGCGCGGCGAACACGCCTTTCGGGCTGGTCGCGCCCGGCCGCGGCACCACCGGCAGATAGGCGCGGCAGTCGAGGCACGCCGCCTGCACCGACCCCGACTCCGACAGCATCGACAGGTCCTGCACCAGCCGGCGTTCGGCCAGCTGCCGGTTCATCGCCGCGATGCCGAACCAGCCGCGCGGCGCGGCGGTATCGGCGCTGTCGTCGCGCGTCAGGCTGGCGAGCAGCTTCGACCACTCGCTCGGTTCGTCCTCGAAATATTTGGCGTGGAAGGCGCCGTCGACCTTTGCCAGCTTCGCCGCCGCGGCCAGCGCGTCGGGCAGGCCGCCGAACTGGTCGACCAGCCCGATCTGGCGCGCGGTTCCGCCCGCCCATACCCGGCCTTCGGCGATCGGCAGCACCTTGTCGAGCGGCTGCTTGCGGCTCTTGGCGACGAGGCCGGTGAAGCGGGCATAGATTTGCTCGACGCTCGCCTGCGCGAGCTGGTTGAACGGTTCGTTGACGCCGCCCAATATGTCGGGCTGGCCCGACAGCGGCGTCGTCGCGATGCCGTCGGTGGTCACGCCGATCTTTGCCAGTGTCTGATCGAAACTCGGCAGGATGCCGAAGACACCGATCGAGCCGGTGATCGTGTCGGGCTCTGCGAAGATGCGGTCGGCGGGGGTCGAGATCCAGTAGCCGCCCGACGCCGCGACATTGGCCATCGAGACGACGATCGGCAGCTTCTTCGCCTTGGCGGCGAGCAGCGCCTGGCGAATCTGTTCGGACGCCAGCACCGATCCGCCCGGCGAATCGACGCGCAGCACGATCGCCTTCACCCCGCCGTCGCTCGCGGCGTCGAGGATGTGACCGGCGATCGTTTCCCCGCCGGCGGTTCCGTTCGAGGCTTCGCCGTCGACGATCTCGCCCGCCACCGGGATCACCGCGATCGCGCGGCCCTTCTGCGCGGGCGGATTGGCGGCGACCCAATTGTCGAGCGGGATGGCGTTATAATCCCACGGCCGGCTGTCGTCCGCGGCGCCGCTGATTTCGGCCACGCGCGCGCCGAATGCCATGCGTCCGCCAAGCTTGTCGACCAGCCCGGCGGACAGCGATGCCTGGCCCAAGTCGCCGCTTGCCGCCCGGACCGCGCCCGGCGTGTCGGCGATGAAAGCGTCGAGCTTTGCCTTCGGCCTTGCCGCCTTCACGTCGGCGAGCCACTTGTCCCACAGCACGCCGGCATAGGCGAGGTCGGCCTGCTTCGCCTCGGGCGACTGGTCGCCGCGCAGATAGGGCTCGACCGCGCTCTTGAAGGTGCCGACGCGATAGATGTGGGCGGTGATGCCGAGCCGGTCCATCAGCCCCTTGTAATAGAGGCGCGACCCGCCGGGCCCGGCGATGGCGACGCCGCCCATGTCGTCGGCCCATATCTCGCTGGCGTGCGCCGCGACCTGATAGCTGTCGGTCGTGTAGGCGGTGGCGAAGGCGAGCACCGGCTTTTTCTTCGCGCGCACCTTGTCGATCGCGGCGCCGATCTCTGCGAGCGAGACCTGCCCGCCGCCCAGGAAGCGGTCGAGATCGAGGACGACCGAGGTCACGCGCTTGTCGTCGGCGGCGGTTTCGAGCGCCTGGACGATGTCGCGGACGCGATATTCGCGAAGCTGCGCGCCGCCCGAAAGCGCCGCGAACGGGTCGATTTCCGCCGGCTGCTCGGTGACGATTCCGTCGAGTTGGAGCAGGAGCGCCCCGTTGCTGACCGGCAGCGAGGCGTTGGGACGGCCCGCGAGCAGGCCGAACAGCGCCGCGAAGAACAGCAGCAGGAAGACGAGCGCCAGCCCATCCTTGATCGCCACGAGCAGCCGCCAGACCCGGCGCGGAAAGCTGATCGTGCCGCGCGGCGCATCGTCGCCGGGCAGCCGACGGCGTACGGGGATGGCCCAGGGGCCGGCGGGATTCGGGGCGGAGGTTGGGGCGTCGGTCATTGTGCAAATCTAGTGCGTGATGATCCGAGATGGAACCGTCATTGCGAAGAGCCGAAGACGGCGAAGCGATCCCATCTCTCCTCGCGCTTGCGGGAGGGGAGACGGCGTCACAGCCATCCTTCCTGCCGGTACCAGCGCACCGTCTCGGCGAGGGCATCGGCGGTGTCGACGGCGGGGCGCCACAGGTCGGGCGGCGGACAGGCGCCCTCTGCCGCCACCCAGTCCGGATGCGCGATATAGCGGGCGCGGTCGGCGGTCAGCTTGGCGCGGTGGCGGCGCACCAGCATGTCGAGTCGGCCTCCGGCGTGCAGCAGCGGCGCCGGGACAGCGAGCGTCGCGACGCGATCGCGCCTGACGGCGCGGCCGATGGCGCGCGCGAAGCCGCGATGCGACCAGCCGCCGGGCTGGCCGTCGTCGGGTTCGTAGGTCTGCCCGACGCCGGCATGGCGCTCTGCCGCGAGCGCGACCAGCAGCCGCGCCAGTTCGTCGACGTAGATCGCCGATATCCGGCCGCGCGGTGGGATCAGCATCAGGCCGCGCCGCGCCATGCGGAACAGGTCGAGCATCTCGGTATCCCCGGGGCCGAAGACGGCGGGCGGGCGTACGATCGTCCAGTCGAGTCCGCTCGCCTCGACGATCGTCTCGGCGCGCGCCTTCGACCAGCCATAGTGCGACAGGCCGGGTTCGCGCGCGGCGAGCGAGGAAACGTGGACGAAGCGCCGCACCCCGGCGCCGCGCGCGGCCTCGACGACATTCGCCGTGGCGACCGCGTTGCCCGCCTCGAACGCTGCGCGGGTCGGGACGTTGACCACGCCCGCGATGTGGAGCAGCGCGTCGGCCCCGGCCACCATCTCTGTAAGGCTGTCGGCCCGGTCGAGCGCGCCGGCGATCCATGTGACGCCGTCGCGCGCCTCCTGCGCCCGGCGGGTGAGCGCGCGGACGTGCCAGCCGGCTTCGACCGCCTGGCGCAGCGTCGCGCGCCCGACGAAGCCGGTTGCGCCGGTCATCGCCAGCGTGGGTTGCATCAGAGCCGCCCCGGCACGGGAAAGATTTGGTCGCGCGTCATCACAGCAGCACCATATGATCGCGATGGACGACTGCACTGCGCGGCGTATGGCCGAGCGCCGCCTCCTGCGCGTCACGCCCGAGGCCGAGGATCGCCGCGGCGTCGGCGACCGGATATTCGGACAGGCCGCGCGCGACGATGCGCCCGTCGGGCCCCGCGATATCGACGATGTCGCCGCGCGCGAAATCACCGCTGGCGGCGGTGACGCCCGCCGCGAGCAGGCTGGCGCCGCCCTGTAGCGCGCGGACCGCGCCAGCGTCGATGGCGAGCCGGCCCTTGACGGTCAGCCGTCCCGCGAGCCACGCCTTGCGCGCGCTGGCCCCCCGTTTGGGGAGGAACAGCGTATGCCGCGCCTCGGCCGACAGCGGCCGGTCGATGCGGCCCGATGCGATCGCGAGATGCGCGCCCGCGGCGTTGGCGATGCGCGCTGCCGCGATCTTCGACACCATGCCGCCCGATCCCATGCCCGAAGCCGACCCGGCGTCGGCCATCGCCTCGATCTGCGCGTCGATGCGCTCGACCCTTGCGATATGACGTGCGCCGGGGATCGCAGGATTGCGGTCGTAGAGCCCGTCGACGTCGGACAGCAGCACGACGCCGTCCGCCCCGGCCGCCTGCGCGACGCGCGCCGCGAGCCGGTCGTTGTCGCCGAAGCGGATTTCGGCGGTCGCGACGCTGTCATTCTCGTTGATGATCGGCACGACGCGCAGCGAGAGCAGCCGGTCGAGCGTGGCCGCGGCGTTGAGGTAGCGGCGACGATGTTCGAGGTCGTCGAGGGTGACGAGCATCTGTGCCGCGGTCAGCCCCTCGGCACCGAGCAACTCGGCCCAAACTTGCGACAGCGCGATCTGCCCCGTCGCGGCGGCGGCCTGCGCATCCTCCAGGCTCGCGCGCCCGCCCTTGGCGAGCCCCAGCCGCCGCGCGCCCAGCGCGATCGCGCCCGACGACACGACCGCGACCTGCTGCCCGGACCGCGCGCGCGCGGCAATATCGGCGGCGATCCCCGCGACCCAGTCGCGCCGCACCGCGCCATCGGGATCGACGAGCAGCGCCGATCCGATCTTGACGATCAGCCGCGGACAGGAGGCGGGAGGGAACAGCATCATGCCGCCGCCGATAGCGCGCGCGGCGCGGCGCGCCAATGCGAATATCCCCGAGTCGCACCGCGCAATCTTCTTTCAAAGTATATTAAGTACACGGTACGTCCCCTCCCTCTTTCTGCCTTCTCCGCGAGGCGAAAGGCGGTGCGCGGGAGGAGGGAAGCGGACAGTCGGAGAGACATGAATGCGGAGGCTATCGCGGCGGTGCAATGTAGGACAGCGGAAAATCGCCGGCATGGCGGGGTGAAGAAATAGCCGTTCGGCGTGGATTCCAGACATACCCTGTCTTCGTCATTCCCGCGAAAGCGGGGATCCAGGGATAGGTCGGCCGACGCATGCTCTGGATTCCCGCTTTCGCGGGAATGACGAAGGGAAAATGGGAATGGCGCCTTTCGGGCGAAACCGGCTGGCCTGCGGTTTCGCCCGCCAGGTCGTTCAGATCGGCGACCAATCGCCGCCGGCGTCTTCTCTTTCGTCGCTGCCCGGTTCGGGATGGTCGATCGCTTCGAGCAATTTGTCGAGCACTGCCTCGACTCCCGCGCCGCTCGCGCCCGAGAGCGCCATCACGGGCTTGCCGCTTTCTTCGGCGAGTTCCGCCGACAGCGCCGCGATCAGTTCGTCGTCTAGCGTGTCGACCTTGTTGAGTGCGACGATCACCGGCTTGTCGGTCAGCCCGGCGCCATAGGCCTCTAGTTCGTCGCGCACGATGCGATAGCTGGTCGCGACATTCTCGTCATTGGCGTCGACGAGGTGTAGCAGCACGCGGCAGCGTTCGATATGGCCGAGGAAGCGGTCGCCGATCCCAGCGCCGTCGGCGGCGCCCTCGATCAGGCCGGGAATATCGGCGATCACGAATTCGCGGCCCTTGTGGCTGACCACGCCGAGCTGCGGCCGCGTCGTGGTGAAGGCATAGGCACCGACCTTGGCCTGCGCGTTGGTGACCGCGTTGATGAAGGTCGACTTGCCGGCGTTGGGCAGGCCGACAAGCCCCGCGTCGGCGAGCAGTTTCAGCCGCAGCCACACCCACATCTCCTCGCCCGGCCAGCCGGGGCCATGCTGGCGCGGCGCGCGGTTGGTCGAACTCTTGTAGCTCGCATTGCCGCGCCCGCCGTCGCCGCCGCGCAGGAAGACGACGCGCTCGCCCGCCCGGGTCAGATCGGCGAGCAGCGTCCGTTCGTCATCGTCGGCGAGGATCTGCGTGCCCACCGGCACCTCGATCACCAGATCGTCGCCGCCCGCGCCGGTGCGGTCGCGGCCCGCGCCGGGGGTTCCGCGCCTCGCCTTGAAATGCTGGGTATAGCGGAAGTCGATCAGCGTATTCAGCCCGGCGACCGCCTCGAACACGACGTCGCCGCCCTTGCCGCCGTTGCCGCCGTCGGGGCCGCCATATTCGATATATTTCTCACGCCGAAAGCTGACGGCGCCGGGGCCGCCGTCGCCCGACTTGATGAAGATCTTGGCCTGATCGAGGAAATGCATCGCCGCCCTTTACGGGGAAGGCGGGGACTTGGCTAGGGATCGTCGCCCCGGCTTGCGCCGGGCGATAGTCAGCAGCCCGGCTTCCCGCCCTGTTCGGCCCAGAAGGTTCCGATCCGCCCAGCGATCAGTTCGGTCGCCAGCGCGCGCGCGGTGTCGCGCGGCAGGCCCAGCGCCTCGGCCATCGGGCCGCCAAGGTGCGCGTCGCCCATCGCCATCAGCACCAGCGCCAGCGTGTCCTCGTGCATCAGGCGCTTTTCGTGCGCGTCGGGGGCCATGCCGTCGATCAGCCGATGGATCGCGGCGATGATCGGGTCGAGCGAATCGTCGTTGCCGGTTGCCGCCATCCACGTCGCCAGCGCCCCCGCGCCGCCGCTGTCGAAGGCGTCGAAGGCGAGGTCGACGATCTCGCGCACGTTGCGCTCACCCGGCGGCGAGGCGGTCATCTTGGCGGCGATCGTGTCACACACCGTTTCGGCCAGATAGGCGGCCAAGGCCTTTTGCAGGCCCGCCGCGCTGCCGAAATGGTGGAGCAGATTGGCGTGGGTGCGGTCGATGCGTCCCGCCACCGCCTTCAGCGTCACCGCCTGCGGCCCCAGTTCGATCAATATCTGACGGGCTGCTTCCAATGCGACCGACCGGCTCTCCTCCGGGCTCAGTCGCTTCTTTGCTATTGACACCACTGTAAGTAATTCCTAGATACTTGCCCCTGAGGCGCCCCCGCGCCTTCACCCCCTATTCGCCGGTGAGGAAGATATGTCCAGCCTTTCGCTCTCCCCCACGCCGCATGATCTGGCGATCACCCCGCGCGACATGCGCTTCGGTCGCGACGACCGGCAGGGGCGCTGGTGGCTGAACGGCGATCCGATCGCCTCGACCTTCCACACCGCGCTGTCGGTGACCTTTCCAAAGGGCGAGGCGATGTTCATCGAGGCGGTGAAAGCCCACCGCGATGGCGTGCCCGACAAGCTGGCGCGCGAGATTCGCGCCTTCACCCAGCAGGAAGTGATCCACAGCCGCGAGCATGTCGTCTTCAACCGCAAGGCGGAGGAGGCGGGCTACGACCTCTCCGAACTCGAGGCCGATGTCGACGCGGTGATGGAACTGATCAAGCAGCGACCGCCGATCGTCAACCTGATGGCGACGATCGCGCTCGAACATTATACCGCGATGCTCGCGGCGATCATGCTCAAGGATCCCGCCATGTATCAGGGGGCCGAGCCCGAGTGGGGCGCGCTGTGGAAATGGCATGCGATCGAGGAGATCGAGCACAAGGGCGTCGCCTACGACACCTGGCTTCACGCGACGAAGGACTGGAGCCGCTGGCGGCGCTGGAAGGCGAAGTCGCTGATGATGCTCGTCGTCACGGCGCGCTTCTGGCCGAAGCGCGTCCGCGGCATGAAGATATTGCTGCGGCAGGACGGGCTGACCGGCTGGCGGGTGACCGCGCGCATCTGGTGGTATCTGCTCGGCAAGCCGGGGGTGCTGCGCAAGAGCTTTCGGCCCTGGCTCGCCTATTTCATGCCGGGCTTCCACCCCTGGAACCATGACGATCGCGCGCTGATCGGTCGCTATGAGGGTGCTTATGCTGACGCGCTGATGCCCGCACATTCGTCGGCGGCGCCTGCGGCGGCTGCGGCCGCCTGAAGCGTCGGGCTTTCGCAAGCAGAGCGTTTCGCGAAGGCGGCCGGACCGGTCTTCTCTCTCCCGGTCGTCCGGCTGCCTTCGCGGAAATCGCGGGCTTGCATGACGGCGATTGCCGTCCGCGGCGCGATGCGGCATGGCGCACCCATGATCAGCGCTCCTCCCGTCATCGAGACCGACCGCCTGCGCCTGCGCGAGCATCGCCTGTCGGACAAGGATGTCCATATCGCGATGTGGGCCGATCCGCGCGTGACGCGCTTCATCGGCGGCGAGCCGCGTGCGCCCGATGTCGCATGGGGCAAGTTCCTGAGCTCTGCCGGGATGTGGCCGGTGCTCGGCTATGGCTATTGGGTGTTCGCCGACAAGGCGACCGACCGGCTGGTCGGGCAGGGCGGCCTCTCCTATTTCTGCCGCGGCATCGCCGAACTGGAAGGGCAGCCGGAGGCGGGCTGGGCGTTCGACGCCGACCACTGGGGCATGGGCCTGGGGACGGAGGCGATGCGCGCGGTCCTCGGCTGGGCCGACGCGACGCTCGACGCGGCCGAAGTGCGCTGCATCATCGATCCCGGCAACGAGGCGTCGGAGCGGGTGGCGGAGAAGCTCGGCTTCCGCCTGATCGGCGACAGCGACGCGCTGGGCCATGTCGTCGCGATCTACAGCCGCCCGCGCGGGGGGTAGCCCCGCTTTCGTCATTGCGAGCGTAGCGAAGCGAGCCAGAGCGGGTTTCGCCTGCTTCATGCTGGCAAGGGGCCGTTCCCCGGCGCAAGCCGGCGCCCACGCGAGGCAGCGCCAAGCTATCAGGACCCCGGCTTGCGCCGGGGAACAGGGGTCACGAATGCTGACACAAATTCAGCACGACGGAAAAAGGATAATGCGGAAACCGGAATTCCTGCAGATCGCAGGCCGTCGACGCGGTTTCAGGCCGGTTCCACCACCAGCACGCCGCCATCGGCGCTGACGACGCGGACCTTGGCGCCCTCGGCGGCGTCGGGGCCATGGACCGGCCATTCGCCGTCGCCGACCTTCGCGCGGCCGCGGCCGTCCTCGATCGCCCGCGTCACGGTCAGTACCTCGCCGACCAGCCGCCCGGCGCGCTGGTTGAGGTGGGGATCGGCGGACGCGATCGGGTTGGCCTTCAGCCAGCGCCGCGCTGTGTAGAGCACGATGAACGACAGTACCGCGAAGATGCCGAGCTGCAGCGGCACCGAGATCGGCACGATCCAGGCGACGACCCCGGTGACGATCGCCGCGGCACCCAGCCAGATGAGGAAAAAGCCCGGCGCGACGATCTCCGCCGCGGCAAGCAGCACGCCGAGCGACAGCCACACCCAATGCGGGTCCATGTGCGACAGCCAGCCCGGCATGTCAGGCGCCCTTGCGTTCGATGGCGTCGCGCGCCAGTTCGCCAATGCCGCCGAGCGTGCCGATCAGCTGCGTCGCCTCGACCGGGAAGAGGATCGTCTTGCTGTTCGGGCTGGTCGCGAACTGGCTGACCGCCTCGACATATTTCTGCGCGACGAAATAGTTGATCGCCTGCGCGTTGCCGCTGGCGATCGCGTCCGACACCATCTGCGTCGCCTTCGCCTCTGCCTCCGCCTCGCGCTCGCGCGCCTCGGCGTCGCGGAAGGCGGCTTCGCGGCGCCCTTCGGCCTGCAAGATCTGGCCCTGCTTCTCGCCCTCGGCGCGCAGAATCTCCGACGCGCGCAGGCCCTCGGCCTCGAGGATCGCGGCGCGCTTTTCGCGCTCGGCCTTCATCTGCCGCGCCATCGCGTTCGAGATGTCTGCGGGCGGGCGGATGTCCTTGATCTCGACGCGGGTGATCTTGACCCCCCAGGGCGTCGTCGCGTCGTCGACGACATGCAGCAGCCGCGTGTTGATCTCGTCGCGCTTCGACAGCGTCTCGTCGAGGTCCATCGACCCCATCACGGTGCGCAGGTTGGTCGTCGTCAGGTTCATGATCGACAGGTAGAGGTCGCTGACTTCATAGGCGGCCTTGGCGGCGTCGAGCACCTGGAAGAAGACGACGCCGTCGACCGCGACCATCGCATTGTCCTTGGTGATGATTTCCTGCCCCGGAATGTCGAGCACCTGCTCCATCATGTTCACCTTGCGCCCGACGCGGTCGAAGATCGGCATGATGAAGTTGAGCCCGGGCTGGGCGGTGTGCGTGTAGCGGCCGAAGCGCTCGATCGTATAGGCATAGCCCTGCCGCACGGGCGTCAGCGCCCAGACGAGGAACACCAGCGCCAGAACCACCAGTGCGAGTGCGAATTCCATCGGTCGTCCCTCCTGCAAATCCTTTCCCTTATTGCGGCAATGGCGCGGGTGCGCCACAGAAAAGCGCATGATCGACTTTGCTCCCCGCTCGCTGCTCTACGTTCCCGCCTCCAACGCGCGCGCGCTCGAAAAGGCGCGCGGGCTTGCCGCCGACATGCTGATCGTCGACCTGGAGGATGCGGTGCCGGCGGACCGCAAGGCGGAAGCGCGCGAGGCGATGCGCGCCGCGGTCGCCGCGGGCTTTCCCGGCAAGCGCGTCGCGGTGCGGATCAACGGGACCGGCAGCGCGCATCAGGCGGCCGATCTCGATGCGCTCGCCGGGCTGGCGCTCGACGCGGTGGTGCTGCCCAAGGTCGATGCACCCTCCGATCTCGCTCTCGCGCGCGGACTCGGCCTGCCGCTGTTCGCGATGATCGAGACGCCCGCCGCCATCTATGCCGCGCGCGACATCGCCGCCGACCCGGCGACGCACGGGCTGATCGCCGGGCTCAACGACCTCGCGCACGAGTTGAAGCTTCCCGACGGGACCGATCGCGGCGCAATGAGCCACGCGATCCAGGCGATCGTGCTCGCCGCGCGGGCCGAAGGCGGCTGGTGCTTCGACGGCGTCTATAACGCCATCGACGATGCGGCGGGCTTTGCGGCCGAGGCGGCCGACGGGCGGCGGCTCGGCTTCGACGGCAAGACGCTGATCCACCCGACACAAGTCGATCCGTGCAACGCCGCCTTCGCTCCGTCGCCGCGTGAGATCGTCGCCGCCGAGGCGCTCGTCGCAGCCGCGACCGGCGGGGCGCAGCGACACGAAGGACGGATGATCGAGGACATGCACGTTGCTGCGGCACGGGCGTTGCTAGAGCGGGCGGGGCGCGGATAGGAGATTCGCGCAGAGGCGCAGAGATCGCGGAGGGTTCAGGCCGACAGGCTTCCTCATTCCGCGACCTCGGTTCGAAATCTGCGGTTGAGAGAAATAGCTGCGGCGCGGAAAAGGCTATTTCTCCATACCTCCGTGTCTCCGCGTGAATCCTGTCATGCGACCACCTGTTCTCCCCTCCCGCTTGCGGGAGGGGAGGCAGGTTTTTGCGGCCAAGATGACCTGCCGATGCCTTTCGTCGTTCGACGAACGCGCCTTGCCTGCCCGGGGCGGGCATGCCATGCGGCGCATCCATGAAAACGCCGAAATTCCGCGCCGCGCTTGCCGCCGTGGCGCTTGTCGCCCTTGCTGTCCCCGCCGCCCAGGCCAGGGACGATGCGCCGGTCACCGAGATCGAACTTGCCAATCATATCCGCACCCTGTCGGGCGACGCCTTCGAGGGGCGCGCGCCGGGGACCGGAGGCGAAGCGCGCGCCATCGCCTATATCGTCGGCGAGTGGGCGAAGGCGGGGCTGAATCCGGTGCAGGGTAGCGCCACCCCCTGGCTCCAGCCGGTTCCGCTGGTCGAGACGCAGGCCACGGGAAGCCAGGCGCATTTCAAGGTGCGCGGGCGCGATTTTGCGATCGAGGAGGATGGCGTCATCCTGACCGGCCGCGATGCCGCGGCGTCGCTGTCGGACCTGCCGGCGGTCTTCGTCGGCTATGGCGTCGACGGCGAAGGCCGGGTCAACGCCGACGTGCGCGGCAAGCTGGCGATGATGCTGATGGGCAATGCGCCGTTCGGCGACGACCTGCCGCGCTATCGCGAACGGCGTCAGCTGCTCGCCGATGCGGGCGCCTCGGCGGTGCTGGTGATCGCGACCGACGCGCTGCCCTGGGCACAGCTTCGCGATGCGCTGGGCAGTCGGACGACGCGCCTCGCTGACGCGAAGGCCGGCCCGCCGATTGGCGGCTTCCTGTCGCTCGAGGCGAGCGACGCCCTGTTCGCCAAGGCGGGGGAGGATGGCGCGGCGGCGCGGGCGGCAGCCGGGGCGGCCGACTTTCGCGGGCTGGCGCTGCCGGTCACGGCCGACCTGTCGGCGACGGCGACCGTCCGCAGCTTCGACAGCCATAATATCATCGCGAAGCTGCCGGGCGCAAAACCCGACGGCAAGGCGGTGCTGTTCCTCGGCCATTGGGATCATCTGGGCATCTGCGCGCCCGAAGGGGCGGCCGACCGCATCTGCAACGGTGCGGTCGACAATGCGAGCGGCATCGCGGTGCTGATCGCGGTCGCCCGGCGGCTTGCCAAGGGACCGCGCGCCGACCGCGACATCTATTTCATGGCGACGACGGCGGAGGAGAAGGGGCTGCTCGGCGCGCGCTGGTTCGCCGATCATCCGGTGCTGCCGCTGACCGACATCACCGTCGCGCTCAACATCGACACTATCGCCGTCTCGCCGCGCGGCACGCCCGTCGCGACGATCGGTCGCGGGCGCCCCGCCCACGACGCGCTGGTGCGCGAGGTCGCGTCCGCGCTCGGCCGCACGATCGACGACGATGGAGAGGCCGACCCCTTCATCCAGCGGCAGGACGGCTGGGCGCTCGGTGCCAAGGGCGTGCCGTCGCTGATGGTGGGGGGCAGCTTTTCGGACATGGGGCTGCTGGAGGCGTTTCTGGAAAGCGACTACCACGGACCCGGCGACGAATTTTCGGACAAGGTGCCGCTGGGCGGCGCGGCCGAGGATGCCGACCTGCACGTCGCGCTGGGGCGGGCCTTTGCCGATACCAAGCGGTGGCCGGGGACGAATTAGTGCATCGAGTCTTGATCTGAGATGATGCTGACTGAACGTACGCCGCTCTCGTCATTGCGAGCGGCAAAGCCGCGCGGCAATCCAGAGTAGACGTAAACTACCATGGATTGCTTCGCTCCGTTCACAATGACGCACCGGACAATCGAAAACCATCGCCCTGCGAAAGCCGCGGCCGCTGGCTGACGGGCGCGAGATCGTGCGTGGCCCCGGCTTTCGCCGGGGCGACGTTTATCTATCAGGCCGCCTGCTTCGCCCGGTCGGCCATTTCCTGGTTCAGCATCTCGGCCAGCAGGAACGCCAGTTCCAGCGACTGCCCGGCGTTGAGGCGTGGGTCGCAGTGGGTGTGATAGCGGTCGGCGAGGTCCATCTGGGTCACGTCCATCGCGCCGCCGGTGCATTCGGTGACGTTCTGGCCGGTCATCTCGATGTGGATGCCACTGCCGTGCGTTCCCTCGGCGCGGTGGACGGCGAAGAAGCCGCGCACCTCTGCCAGGATGCGTTCGAACGGGCGCGTCTTGTAGCCGGTCGAAGTCTTGATGACATTGCCGTGCATCGGGTCGCACGACCAGACGACGGGGTGACCCGATTCCTTCACCGCGCGCACCAGCTTCGGCAGATGCGCTTCGATCTTGTCGTGACCATAGCGGGTGATCAGCGTCATCCGCCCCGGCACATGGTTCGGGTTGAGCGTGTCGAGCAGCCGCAGCAGCGCGTCGGGCTCCAGCGTCGGGCCGCATTTCATGCCGACCGGATTGCCGATGCCGCGCAGATATTCGATATGCGCCGACCCCTCGAAGCGGGTGCGGTCGCCGACCCACAGCATGTGCGCCGACGTGTCGTACCAGCCGCCGGTCAGGCTGTCCTGCCGGGTGAGCGCCTGCTCATAGGGAAGCAGCAGCGCCTCGTGGCTGGTGTAGAAGCTGGTGCCCTTGATCTGCGGGACCGTTTCGGGCGTCACGCCGCACGCCTCCATGAAAGCGAGCGCCTCGGAAATGCGCGCGGCGGTTTCCTGATATTTCTTGGCCCATGGACTGCGGTCCATGAAATCGTGCGTCCAGGCGTTGACCTGATGCAGGTTCGCATAGCCGCCGTGCGCGAAGGCGCGCAGCAGGTTGAGCGTCGCCGCTGCCTGGCTGTAGGCGCGGACCATGCGCCGCGGGTCGGGCTCGCGCCCCACCGCCTCGAACGCGATGTCGTTGATGATGTCGCCGCGATAGCTCGGCAGCTCGACGCCGTTCACCTCTTCCATATCGGTCGAGCGCGGCTTGGCGAACTGACCCGCCATGCGGCCGACTTTCACCACCGGCACCTTCGATGCGAAGGTCAGCACGACTGCCATCTGGAGCAGGACGCGGAAGGTGTCGCGGATGTTGTTCGGATGGAATTCGGCGAAGCTTTCGGCGCAATCGCCGCCCTGCAGCAGGAACGCCTTGCCTTCGACCGCCCGCGCGAGTTCGTCCGTCAGCGCCCGCGCCTCGCCCGCGAATACCAGCGGCGGATAGCTCGCGAGCTCGCGCTCGGCCGCGTCCAGCGCGGCCTCGTCGGCGTAGGTCGGAAGCTGGCGCGCCTCGTGCGAGCGCCAGCTATGCGGTTGCCATGGTTGCGTCATCTTTTGCGTCTTCTGCTTCCAAAATCGAATCTCGCGCGCCGCCTTGGCTCGGATGGGCCAGGGAAGCAAGGACGGGAAATTAGCATCATCGGCCCATTTATGCACCCGCGCTTTTCTTGCGCCGCGGAAACTGGTAATTTGCTGCGGTTTCGGCAGGCGCGATCGGGGGCGCGCCGCCGCGCGCCGTTCGGAAATTGGTAACCGTTTCATACCTAAGGGTCTCGACGGGACCACAACGCGAAACGAAGGTTATGGCACACTTCGATTCCGCCTGGTTCGGCTATGCCGCCCTGTTGTTGCTGCTCGCGACAGGCTTTGCCGTCCGCATCGATCATGTGCGGATCGGAATCGCGCTGGCGGCGCTGCTCGCCCTGCCGATGGCGCTGTTCGGGCGAGGCCCCAGCGGCGTGGCCCTGCTCCTCGCGCTGCTCGCGCTCATCAACCTGGGTCTCGGCCTTCGCGGCTGGATCCGCGACACGCGAATCGCTTTCTCGCCCGAGGAGCAGCAGTTGCGCCAGTTGCATTTCGGCGGCCTTGGTCCCGTCGAGGCGCGGCGCCTGATCGACCAGGGGCACTGGATTTCGGCGCGCCGCGGCGAGGTGCTGATCCGCGAGAACGAGGCCGTCCCCAGCCTCTTCTATCTGGCGGAGGGAGAAGCGGCGATCCAGCGCGACGGCGCCGATGTCGGCCTGCTGTCCGACGGTGCGCTGATCGGCGAGGCGACGGTGCTCGATGGGGCGAATGCGACGGGGACGGTGACGCTGGCCACCCGGGCCCGCCTGTGGTTCGTGCCCGCCGAGGCGCTGCGATCCTATCTCGCGGCGAATCCGGGGATCGCGGCGGCGTTGCACGAGGGCTTCGCGCGCGCCCTGCGCGGCAAATTGGCGAGCGCGAACACTCGCCTTGCCGACCGGACGCCGCTATGACCCGGAACCGCGCGCTCATGGCAAACGCTGCAGGCTGAATAACGCGCTGTTCCAATTTGAAATTTGAAGGTGTGAAAATGCCCGTCACCCTATTCGGGATTCCCAACTGCGACACCGTCAAGAAGGCTCGCGCCTGGCTTGCGGATCGCGGCGTCGATTATGCGTTTCACGATTACAAGAAAAGCGGCGTCGACGCCGACCAGCTGGAGGACTGGACCCGCCGATTCGGTTGGGAAAAGCTGCTCAACCGGTCCGGCACCACATTCCGGAAATTGCCCGACGAGGTGAAAGCCGATCTGGACGCCGCGAAGGCGATAGCGATCATGATCGCGAATCCCTCGGCCATCAAGCGCCCGGTCGTGGTCCATGATGGCGGGGTATTGCTGGGCTTCGACGCGGCCGAATGGGAGCGGGCGCTGTAGCGGACCTCGTCCACCCACAACCCGTCTTGCGGTCATGGAAATTGTGAATCATCCTCGCGCGCGAGGGTGAGGGACATGGTCAGACGACAGCGCCGATACGAATATAGCGAGGAAGACAGGGCGGCGCTCGACCGGCTCGACCGCGATTTCCGCCGCTCGCTGCTCAGCTGGTTCGGCCGCCGCACGCGCGACCGCGCCGATCTGGAGGACATGGTGCAGGAGGTGTTCGAGCGCCTTATCAAGCGCGGCGGCGCCTCCGAACTCGAACGCCAGAATCTCAGCGCCTATGTGTTCGAGACCGCCAGCAGCGTCCTGACCGATCATCTGCGCAAGAAAGTGACGCGCCATTCGGACGCCCACGAACCATTCGATCAAAATCGGCATGGGGGTGCGGATTTCTCGCCCGAGCACGTTCTGATGGATCGGCAACAGCTTGCGCGGGCGACCGCCGTGCTGCTCGAACTGCCGGAACGGACCCGGGTGATATTTGTGCTGAGACGGCTCGAAGGCATGCGCCTGAATGACATAGCGAAGCGGCTCGGAATATCCGTGAGCGCGGTGGAGAAGCATATGCAGCGCGCCATCACCCACATCATGCGAAGGATCGACTTCGAGTGATGACGACTCCCTCTACCTCGACCCTGCGTGGACTGGCGCCCGACGAAGCTGCCGCCACGTGGCTCGTCCGCATCGACGCGGGACCGCTCGGCCCAGAGGAACAGGCCGAGTTCGACGCCTGGCGCGCGGAATCGGCCGCGAACGCCGCCGCTTTCGCCAAGGCCGAAGCGGCATGGAAGCTGTTCGACGGCGCCCCGGGCGACCCCGCGCTGGACGCCCTGCGCGCATCGGCGCTCGCGGCCGGGAAGGAACCGCGGCGCGGCCTGTGGGCGGGTATCGGCGTCGGCATCGCGGCCTCGCTGCTTGCGGCGGTCGCGCTGAACACCGATTATCTGCCGTTCGGCCAGAAGGCCGACGCGCCGCAGCTCGCGGCCCGATCCGTCCCGGCGACCGCCACCACCCCCGAGGCGCCCGACAGCGGGGAGTTCGCCACTGCAAAGGGCGAGCGCCGTACCGTTCGCCTCGCCGACGGCAGCGCCATCACCCTCAACACCGACAGCGCGATCCGCGTCGGCTACGTCGCCGACCGCCGCCTCGTCCGCCTGCTGCGCGGGCAGGCGCTGTTCGAGGTCGCCAAGGACCCACACCGCCCCTTCGTCGTTCAGGCGGGCGTGAAGCAGGTCACCGCGCTCGGTACCATCTTCGAGGTCCGCTTGCTCGACTCCGACCGGATGAAGGTCACGCTGGTCGAGGGCAAGGTCGTCGTCGATGAGGGCGAGGACCGGCCCGCCGCCGATGCGTCCGTCATGGTCCCCGCCGTTCTCGTTCCCGGCGAGGCCCTGCTCGTGTCCGACGGCGCGCGGCCTGTGAAGTTCAAGGCCGACATCGACCAGCAGCTTCGCTGGCGCGAAGGCTTCGTCGAGTTCAACGACGCGACGCTGGCCGAGGCCGTCGCCGAAATGAACCGCTATGCGGGCAAGCAACTCGTCATCGGCGATCCCGCGACCGGCAACCTGCGCGTCAGCGGCGTATTCCGCACCGGCAGCCCCGAACGCTTCGCCGCCATCGTCGGCGAGTTGCTGCCCGTCCGCCAGCACACGCTGCCCGATGGCGGGGTCGAATTGCGCGCCGGGCGTTGATCCCTCGCCCGCAGCCGGTCTCTCTTCTCCCGTCATGCTGAACTTGTTTCGGCATCCAAGGCCAGGCCTCTCCTTCAAGGCCGCGTTTATTCGAGGGCAGGCGATGGCCCCCGAAACAAGTTGGCAATTATCCCTTTTCGACAAAGAACTGTTCCCCGGCGAAAGCC
>NZ_BCUA01000020.1 GCF_001591045.1 Sphingopyxis granuli NBRC 100800
CGCACGATGCTTTAAGGGGGCGGCGGGACGCCGCGGCGGCGCTACAGCGGCGCGGTGAAGGACAGCATCAGCCCGGCGAGCGCCGCCGACATCAGGTTCGACAGGCTGCCCGCAAGCAGCGCCTTCAGGCCCAGCCGCGCGATCATCGGGCGCTGGTTCGGGGCGAGGCCGCCGGTCACCGCCATCTGGATCGCGATCGAGCTGAAATTGGCGAAGCCGCACAGCGCGAAGGTCGCGATCGCCACCGAAGTCGCCGACAGCCCGCCCTGTATCTTGCCGAGGTCGATGAAGGCGACGAATTCGTTGAGCACGACCTTGGTGCCGAACAGCCCGCCCACCGACGCGCTCTCGTCCCACGGCACCCCCATCAGCCACATTACCGGGCGAAAGATCGCGCCGATGATCGCCTGGAACGACAGGTCGGGCTGGCCGAACCAGCCGCCGACCCCCGCGAGCAGCCCGTTCGCCAGCGCGACCAGCGCGACGAAGGCGAGCACCATCGCGCCGACCGCGACCGCCAGCCGGACGCCGGTCTGCGCGCCCTGCGCCGCCGCCATGATGATGTTCGCGGGCTTCTCCTCGTCATGGCTCGCCTCGGGCATGATCACGGGTTCGATGCCGATGTCCCTGGGGTCGTCGGGCATCATGATCTTCGCCATCAGGATGCCGCCGGGCGCCGACATGAAGCTCGCGGCGAGCAGATAGGGCAGCAGCTGCTCGCCGATCATGCTCGCATAGGCGCCGAGGATCGTCCCCGCGACCCCCGCCATCCCCACGGTCATCACCGTGAAGAGCTGCGACGGCGTCAGCCCGGCGAGATAGGGGCGGATGACCAGCGGGCTTTCGCTCTGCCCGACGAAGATGTTCGCGGCGGCGCCCAGGCTCTCGACCTTGGTGATGCCCGTCACCTTCTGGATCGCGCCGCCGACCCATTTGATTACGAGCTGCATGATGCCGAGATAATAGAGGATCGAGATCAGCGAGGCGAAGAAGATGATCACCGGCAGCGCGGCGATGGCGAAACTGTTCGCGCCCATTTCGGGCGAGGCGAGCGGGCCGAAGATGAAGTCGGTGCCCGCCTTCGCATAGCCGAGCAGGTTGGAAACGCCGTTCGACATCGCCTGGATGACCGCGCGCCCCCACGGCGTGCCGATCACCAGCAGCGCGAACCCCGCCTGCAGCAGGAAGGCGGGGACGACGACGCGCAGACGGATCCAGCGGCGGTTCGAGGAAAAGAGCACGGCGATCGCGAGCAATGCGACGATGCCGAGCAGACCGATCAGGCGTTCCATGGATAGAGTGCGTACCCCGCAAGGTTGTTTCGCCTGTCTAGCGGGCTTTGGCGGCGGGGCAAGGGGCGCGCGCCGAGCCGTGTTTCTCGGCCTTCCCTGTCCTGGCAAAACCGACTATCGGGCGGCATGACCGACACCACATCGACGGCGTTGCCGCGCACGTTGTCCCCATCGCTGTTCCTGTTCTCCATCCTCTACGGCGGGATGGTGGTGCTGGCGGGCGTGCTCGGGAACAAGCAGGTGGCGCTGGGAAGCTGGCTGGCGGTCGAGGCCGGAATATTCGCCTTCCTGCTGCTGGTCGCCCTGTCGAGCGCGGTGTCCGAACTGCACGGACAATCGGTCGCCAATCGGCTGGTGCTGTGGGGGTTCGTCCCGCTGGTGCTGTCGATCATGCTGACGGCGCTGGTGCTCGCGCTGCCCGCGTCGCCCGAAATGCAGCCCGAACGGCTGGCGGCGTTCGACATGATCCTGGGGCAGAGCCCGCGCCTGATGGCGGCGGGCATCGTCGCCTACGGGACGTCGCAATTCCTGAACGTCACCATCTTTTCCCGGCTGCGCGGCAGCGTCGGGACAGGCACGTCGACATGGCTGGCGATCCGCGGCGCGATCGCCAGCGCGCTCAGTCAGATCGTCGACACGCTGCTGTTCGTCACCATTGCCTTTTACGGCGTGTTTCCGATCGCGAACCTGATGGGCGGCCAGATGCTCGCCAAGGTCGCGCTGTCGGTGCTCGTCATCCCGTTCGTGATTACCGGCCTTGTCGCTCTCGGCCGCAACCTCGATGCAAAGACCGCTGGATGATATCGATGACCGACCCTTCGAAAATGCCCGACCTGCTTGCCAAGGCTGAAACGCTCGTCGAGGCGCTGCCCTATCTGCAACGCTATGCAGGCCAGACCTTCGTCATCAAATATGGCGGCCATGCGATGGGCGATCCGGAGGCGCAGCGCGACTTCGCCGAGGATGTCGTGCTGCTGAAAGCCGTGGGGATCAACCCGGTGGTCGTCCATGGCGGCGGCCCGCAGATCGGCCGGATGCTGAAACAGCTCGGGATCGAATCGACCTTCGTCGGCGGACTGCGCGTCACCGACGCCGCGACCGCGGAGGTCGCGGAAATGGTACTCGCGGGCAAGATCAACAAGGAGATCGTCGGCTGGATCGCCGGGCTCGGCGGCCGCGCGGTCGGCCTGTCGGGCAAGGACGCCAACCTCGTCCTCGCCGAAAAGGTGCGCCGGACCGAACCCGACCCCAATTCGGGGATCGAGCGCCATGTCGACCTGGGCTTCGTCGGCGAGCCGGTGGCGGTCGATCCGACGATCCTGACCAATCTGGCGAACGACAATTTCATTCCGGTGGTGGCGCCGGTCGCGCTCGGGGCCGACGGTGCGACCTACAACATCAACGCCGATACCATGGCGGGGGCGATCGCCGGCGCGCTCGGCGCGAAGCGCTTCTTCCTGCTCACCGATGTCGCCGGGGTGCTGGGCAAGGACGGCGCGCTGCTCACCGATCTCGACCGTGGCGGGATCGAGGCGCTGAAGGCCGACGCGACGATCACCGGCGGCATGATCCCGAAGGTAGACACCTGCCTGGCGGCGGTCGACGCGGGGGTCGAGGCGGCGGTCATCCTCGACGGCCGCATCCCGCACGCGATGCTGCTCGAAATTTTCACCGCAAGGGGTGCGGGCACGCTCATTCACCGCTAAGAAAGCGGACCAACGCCTCTAGACGGAGACCCTGCCTTGCTTCTCATGCTCCTCCAGATCGTCGACATCCTGCTGACGGTGCTGTGGTGGTTCATCATCGCGCAGGCGGTGATGTCGTGGCTGATCGCCTTCAACGTGATCAACACGCACAATGATTTCGTCGGCCAGCTGTGGATGGTGCTCGACCGGATCACCGAACCGCTCTACCGGCCCTTCCGCCGCATCATGCCCGATTTCGGGGGCATCGACCTGACCCCGATGCTGGTGCTGATCCTGATCATCATCCTGCAGGGACCGGTGCTCGGTTACCTCGCGCGCTTCGCCTACACCAACGGGCTCGCGTGATGGCGGCGGGGGCGCACATCATCGACGGCAAGGCGTTCGCGGCGGGCCTGCGGGTCCGGATCGCAGAAGCGGTGCCGGCGTTCCGCGCCGCGACCGGGCGCGCGCCCGGACTGGCGGTCGTGCTCGTCGGCGACGATCCGGCGAGCGCGGTCTATGTCGGCTCGAAGGGCAAGGCGACGGTCGCCGCGGGCATGGAAAGCTTCGAGCACCGCCTGCCCGCCGATGCGACGCAGGAAGAGGTCGAGGCGCTGCTCGCCTCGCTCAACGCCGACGACGCGGTCGACGGCATCCTGCTCCAGCTTCCGCTGCCCGGCCATCTCGACGAGCAGCGCGCGGTGGCGACGATCGATCCCGACAAGGACGTCGACGGGCTGACCCCGGTCAGCGCCGGGCGCCTCGCGCTCGGCATAGCCGGCATGGTGCCGTGCACGCCCTATGGCTGTCTGCTGCTGCTGCAGGACCGGCTCGGCGACCTCAGCGGCAAGGATGCGGTCGTCGTCGGCCGCTCGATCCTGGTCGGCAAGCCGATGGCGGCGCTGCTGCTCGGCGCCAACTGCACCGTCACCGTCGCGCACAGCCGCACGAAGGACCTGCCCGCGCTCGTCCGCCGCGCCGACATCGTGGTCGCGGCGGTCGGGCGGCCGGAGATGGTGCGCGGCGACTGGATCAAGCCCGGCGCGGTGGTCATCGACGTCGGCATCAACCGCCTGCCGCCCGCCGACGGCGCGGCGAAGGGCCGACTGGTCGGCGACGTCGCCTATGCCGAGGCGGCCGCCGTCGCCGACGCGATCACCCCGGTGCCGGGCGGCGTCGGTCCGATGACCATCGCCTGCCTGCTACGCAACACGCTGGTCGCGGCGCACCGCCGCGCCGGCCTCGCCGATCCGGAGGGATTCTGATGCGGCGGCTCTGGCTCGCGGGCGCCGCGCTCGCGCTGCTCGGCGGCTGCGCCGGGCCGGGGTCCGACATGCGGAACCGGCCGCTCGCGCCCAATCCGAGCGGCTTCGTCGCCGCCGAACTCGCCTTCGCGCGGCTCGCGCAGGACAAGGGACAATGGACGGCGTTCCGCGAGACCTCGGCGCCCGATGCGGTGATGTTCGTGCCGGAGCGGGTCAATGCGAAGGCCTGGCTCAAGGGGCGCGCCGACCCGCCGGCGTCGGTCCGCTGGCAGCCGCACGCGGTCTTTTCGAGCTGCGACGGCAGCGCCGGCGCGACGACCGGGGCGTGGCAACAGCCCGACGGCAGCACCGGCTATTACACCACCGTCTGGCTGCGCGACCCGTTGAAGGGCGAACTGCGCTGGGTGCTCGACCATGGCGACGGGCTGGTGACGCCGCGCGAAGTGCCCGAGTTCATCGCATCGAAGCAGGCGGCGTGCGGCGCCCGCCCGGCGGTAGGAATCGAAGCCGGCGGTGAGGGCGACGATACCGCGGTCGGCCTGTCGCGCGACCAGACGATGAGCTGGACCTCGACCGTCCGGCCGGACAAGTCGCGGCGCGTCACCATCCGCCTTTGGGACGGCGAGGCGATGGTGCCCGTCGTCGACGACGTGGTCGCGGCGCCCGGCGCGGCGGCATGATCGACCTCTTCATCTCCGCCTTCGTCACGCTGTTCGTGGTGATCGACCCGCCCGGCTGCGCGCCGATCTATGCCAGCCTGACGACCGGCGCGGGCGCGGCGCAGCGGCGCTCGATGGCGTTCCGCGCGGTCGCGATCGCGGGCTGCATCCTGATCTTCTTCGCGATGTTCGGCGAGGCGCTGCTCAGCTTCCTGCACATCGACCTCGACAGTTTCCGCATCGCCGGCGGGATCATGCTGTTCATCATCGCCATCGACATGGTGTTCGAGAAACGCACCGAACGACGCGAACAACGCGCCGAGAAAGTGAAGGCCGCGGCCGAGGTCGACGATGTGTCGGTGTTCCCGATGGCGATGCCGATGCTTGCGGGTCCCGGCTCGATCGCATCGGTGATGCTGCTCGTCGCGCAGAACAACGGGCTCGACCGCGCGCTGGTGATCTTTGCCGCGCTGCTGCTCGTGCTGCTGCTGACGCTGGCGGCGCTGCTGATGGCGGGGCCGATGATGCGGCTGATCGGCAACAAGGGCGAGGCGGTGATCACGCGCCTGCTCGGCGTGCTGCTCGCCGCGCTTGCCGCGCAGTTCGTGATCGACGGGCTGAAGGCGAGCTTCCCGACGCTGGCCTGACGCAGGCCCCGCCCGGCATCCCGAAGCGCGGGAGGCCGGACGGGGGAGCGTGGCTTACCGCGCGGCGTTGACGTCGTTCTGCGTCACCGGCGCGATGCGGATTTCGACGCGGCGGTTGCACTGATAATCGGCCTCGCTGCGTTCGGGCGCGCATTTGAGCTGCGATTCGCCATAGCCGATCGTCGCCATGCGCGCGCGGTTGACGCCCCGGCCGGCGAGATAGTCGGCGACCGACGAGGCGCGCCGTTCGGACAGGCCCTGGTTGTAGCTGTCGCTGCCGGTCGAATCGGTGTGGCCGTAGACGTCGATATAGGTGCTGGGATATTCGGAGAGCGTCGAGGCGACGCTGTCGAGCGCGCTGCGGAACTGCGATTTCACGACCGCGCTGTTATAGTCGAAGGTCACGTCGCCGGGCATGTTGAGGACGAGCTGGTCGCCCTGGCGCTCGACGTCGATGCCGGTGCCGGCGGTGCGTTCGCGCAGCTTCTTTTCCTGCTGGTCCATGTAATAGCCCGCGCCCGCACCCGCCACGGCACCGATGCCGGCCCCGACGATCTTTTCGGTGCGGTCGCGCTTGCCGCCGATGAGGTCGCCGAGCAGATAGCCGCCGAGCGCGCCGCCGACGCCGCCGATCGCGGCCTTGGAAATGCGCTGCTGTCCGGTCTCCGGATCGGTCACGCAGCCGGTGAGCATCAGCGCGCCGACGGCGGTGAACATGGTGAGCTTGATCGTCCTGTTCTTCATGGGTCGCTCCCTTTCATGGGCGCCGCCGGCTGGTCTTGCGGCGGCCGCCCTCCATGGCGATAACATATGGCCGCGCATCTGGTTCCAGAATCTTGCTGAACGGCGGCTGAGCCGGCTTGCGGAGCATATTGTTGTGCAACGCGGCGGCTTTGCCGTATAGGGGCGCCATGACCGATCCTTGCAGGGGCCAGGCGCCGGAGCGCCCGTTGCCCGTCCCATGACGCCCTTCCCCTGGTCGGACGTCGCCATCATCGCGATCCTCGTCCTGCTCAACGGCGTTTTCGCCATGTCCGAACTGGCCATCGTGTCGTCGCGCGACCCGCGGCTGCAAGCGGCCGAGAAAAGAGGGAGCAACGGCGCACGGATCGCGCGTCAGCTCGCCGCCGATCCGGGCCGCTTCCTGTCGACGGTGCAGGTCGGCATCACGCTGATCGGCGTTCTGACCGGTGCCTATTCGGGCGCCAGCCTGGGCCAGCCGGTCGCCGACCGGCTGGCGGCGTTGTTCGGAATCGACCCGCAGACAGCGCTGAGCGCGGCGTTTGCCATCGTCATCGCGCTGACCACCTATGCCTCGCTGATCGCCGGCGAACTGGTGCCCAAGCAGTTCGCGCTGCGCTCGCCCG
This sequence comes from Sphingopyxis granuli NBRC 100800, assembly GCF_001591045.1. GTDB lineage: Bacteria > Pseudomonadota > Alphaproteobacteria > Sphingomonadales > Sphingomonadaceae > Sphingopyxis > Sphingopyxis granuli. The sequence goes on from NZ_BCUA01000020.1 coordinate 6,916, forward strand.
AGCGCGTCGCGATCATCGTCGCACCCTTCATGTACTGGCTGTCGCGCATCGCCGCGCCGCTGGTCTGGCTGCTCGACACCAGTTCGAGTCTCGTCTTTCGCCTGCTCGGCCTCAACCGCGAATCGGAGGACAGGGTGACGGCGGAGGAATTGCACCTGATCGTCGCCGAGGCGTCGAAATCGGGGGTGATCGAGGAAAGCGAGCGCGCGATCATCTCGGGCGTCGTGCGGCTGGCCGACCGGCCGGTGCGCGAGGTGATGACGCCGCGCAAGGACGTCGACTGGATCGACGTCGCCGCCGACGCCGCCGCGGTGCGCGCCAAGCTGCTCGAAACGCCGCACACGCGGCTGCCGGTGGCGCGCGGATCGGTCGACGACATCGTCGGCGTCGTGCAGGCGCGCGACATCGCCGCCGCGCTGTTCCGCGGCGAGACGCTCGCGCTCGAGACGCTGACCCGCCATGCGAGCGTCATCCATGATCAGATCGACGCGATGGACGCGCTGGAAGGCCTGCGTGCGGCCGACGTGCCGATGCTGCTCGTCCACGACGAATATGGGCATTTTGAGGGGCTGGTGACCCCCGCCGACCTGCTGTCAGCGATCGCCGGCGAATTCGCGTCCGACCAGGATATCGGCAGCGAGCCCTTCGTCGTCGAGCGTGACGACGGCAGCCTGCTGATCGCCGGATCGATGCCCGCCGACCAGATGGCCGAGCGGCTGGGGATCGAACTCGACGACGACCGCGACTATGCGACCGCCGCCGGCCATGCGCTCGCGGTGCTCAAGCGCCTGCCTGAGGAGGGCGAGCATTTCACCGACAAGGGCTGGCGTTTCGAGATCGTCGACATGGACGGGCGCAAGATCGACAAGCTGCTGGTCAGCGAAATCCGCAAGCCGCGGGAGGACGAAGGCGAGTGACCTCGTGCTTTTGTAACTCTTGAAGCGACAAAGAGACGGACGTGCGCCGTCATTCTGTCTCCTTTGTCGCCTTGGTGGGACAGGGCCGCTTTGCTTCGCCGCGCAAGGCGGCATGGATAACCGCTATGTCGGGACCGTCGCTGACATCAATCGCTCCGCCGTTGAGAACGCGAACGGTCGTAACGCCGTTGAGCGCGCGATCCATCGCGATGCTGTACTGATGCGTGCGCCCCATCGAAATCGCGCGATCCCATGCGGCGGCAAAGCCGGCCGCGCCGGGGCGGTCGCGGAGGCGATAGGCCGACGCGCGGCCCATCCCGACGGCCTTTGCGGCCTTTCCCACCGAACCCATGGCTTCGAGCGCGCGAATGGAATGCGCCTGCGTTTCGGGCGTCCAGCCATCGGCGCGCTGCCGCCGCGAGCGCACGGGAGTGAAGGCGAGGCAGCTGTCGGCAAGCAGCCGCCGGGGCGAGGCTGGTGTGCGCTCTATCCGGCAGTTTGGACCACGGCGGAACAATGTGGGGAAGGATTATTTTCGAAAGGTGGCGGCTTTGGGACGGCTTCCCGATATCCCCCTTCTTCGTCATCCCCGCGAAAGCGGGATCGAGAGCATTCGTCAGCCGACCTGTCCCGGGATTCCCGCTTTCGCGGGAATGACGATGTGAAAAACGGGAATGGCGCCTTTCGGCTGCGTCCCTGCCGCTACAATTCGCCGCCGAGCGCCCCGTATTTCGCCTCGAACCCGGCCTTGTCGCGGCGCGCGAGGTAGGAGGCCTGGTCGACCCAGTTGTCGCGGACGATGCGGCCCTGGAAGGTGCCGAGTTGCGGGTCGATGGCGGCGATGTCGGCTTCGGTCCATGCCGCGATCTGGTCGAAGCGCGTGATGCCGAGGTCGTTCAGCAGCGTCGCAAGCTTGGGGCCGACGCCCTTCAGCAGCCGCAGATTGTCGCCGGCTGCCGCTGGCTGGGCGGGCGGCGGCGGGGCTTCGACTGGAGCTGGAGCCGGGAGCGGCGCTTCGGCGGCCGGGGCGGGCGGCGGGGGCGGTGCGGGGGGGATGGGGGCCGGAGCCGGCTCGACGGGCTTGAAGCGCGCGGGCTCGGCGGCGACGATGTCGGGCTTCGTCGGTTCGAGCGGTTTGCGCGGCTCGGCGGGCGCGACGGTCGGCGGCGCGGCCTCTTCGGCTTTCGATCGCCCGAACAGCCACCAGAGAAGCGCGATCGCGACGACGAGCCCGACGACCGCGATGATCCAGTTTTCCTGTAGCCACGTCATGATGATCTCCCTGCTTTGCCGTCAGTTTATGCGGCGGCGCGCGGCGCGTCCAGTGCCGCGCCATCGCGGTCGGGCTGGGTCCCCGCGCAGGCGGGGACCCAGAGCGGCATAATACCACGCAGGCTTTTCGTCGTTCTGGGCTCCCGCCTGCGCGGGAGCACAAGGCTGTTTTTTCAGGCGATTCCGCCCTTAGCGCGCCTCGCGCGCGACTTCGCGCCAGCCGATGTCGCGGCGGCAGAAGCCGCTGGGGAAATCGAGCCGGTCGACCGCGGCATAGGCGCGCGCCTGCGCCTCGGTGACGCTGTGGCCGGTCGCGGTGACGCTGAGCACGCGGCCGCCGGCGGCGACGATCGCTCCGTCGGTGCGTGCGGTGCCGGCGTGAAAGACGCGCACGCCGCCCGCTTCCGCCTCCGCGATGCCGCGGATGGCGCCGCCCTTTTCGGGGGTGCCGGGATAGCCGTTCGCGGCCATGATCACCGTCAGCGCATAGTCTCCAGAAAAGGCCGGCGGTGGCGCGTCGGCGAGGCCGCCGGTCGCGGCGGCGTGGAGCAATCCGGCGAAATCGCCGAGAAAGCGCATCATCAGCACTTGGCATTCGGGATCGCCGAAGCGGCAGTTATATTCGATGAGCTGCGGCCCCGTGTCGGTCAGCATCAGCCCGGCGAACAGCACGCCGACATAGGGGGTGCCGTCGGCGGCGAGCGCCGCGACCGTCGGGCGGACGATGCGGTCCATCACCTGCGCCTCGAGATCGGGGTTCAGTACCGGCGCGGGGCTGTAGGCGCCCATGCCGCCGGTGTTGGGGCCGGTGTCGCCGTCGCCGACGCGCTTGTGGTCCTGCGCACTGCCGAAGGCGATGACGTCGGTGCCGTCGGACAGCGCGAAGAAGCTCGCCTCCTCACCGGTCAGATAGTCTTCGAGGACGACCTCTGCCCCCGCGCCGCCGAAAGCGCCGGCGAACATGTCCTCGATCGCCGCCTCTGCCTCGGCGCGCGTCGCGGCGATGATCACGCCCTTGCCCGCGGCGAGGCCGTCGGCCTTGATGACGACGGGAATCGAAAAGCCGTCGAGCAGCGCCAGCGCTTCCTCGGCCGAGGTGGCGCGGGCGTAGGCGGCAGTGGGGATGCCGGCGCGCGCGCACAAATCCTTGGTGAAGCCCTTCGACCCTTCGAGCCGCGCCGCGGCGGCCGAGGGGCCGAAGACCGCGACGCCGATCGCGCGCAGCCGATCGGCGAGGCCGGCGACGAGCGGCGCCTCCGGTCCGACGACGACGAAGTCGACGGCGTGCGTCCTGACGAAGGCGACGAGGCCGTCGAGGTCGTCGGCGGGAATCGGCACGCATTCGGCGTGCGCCTCTATCCCTGGGTTGCCGGGGGCGGCATAGAGCTTGGCGCAGCTTGGCGATTGTGCCAGTTGCCAGCTCAGCGCATGTTCGCGGCCCCCCGACCCGATGAGCAGGATATTCATGGCAGTCCCTTTTCCCGATCCGGCGTCCGACAGCGAAGCGCCCGCGCGGCTGTTAGCCGAGGCAGGCGCGCGCGACAATGCGTCCGCGGCATCCGGGGCGTCTGGCGCGCCCGCGATGACGGTCAGCCAGTTGTCGGCGGCGATCAAGCGCGCGGTCGAGGATGGATTCGGCCGCATCCGCGTCCGCGGCGAGCTGTCGGGCACCAAGCGCGCGGCGTCGGGGCATTTCTATGCCTGCCTGAAGGACGACAATGCGCTGATCGACATGGTGATGTGGAAGGGGCAGGCGGGCCGCCTCGCCTTCCGGCCCGAGGACGGGATCGAGGTGATCGCGACCGGCAAGCTCACCACCTATCCCGGCCGCTCCAAATATCAGCTCGTCGTCGAATCGCTCGAGGTCGCGGGCGAGGGTGCGCTGATGCTGCTGTTCGAGAAGCTGAAGGCGCGGCTCGGCGCCGAGGGGCTGTTCGACCGCGAGCGCAAATATGACCGGCTGCCCTTCCTGCCGCGCACGATCGGGGTCGTGACATCGCCGACCGGCGCGGTGATCCGCGACATCCTCCATCGCCTCGCCGACCGCTGTCCGACGCATGTGATCGTCTGGCCGGTGCTGGTGCAGGGCGAGGGCGCGGCGGCGCAGGTCGCGGCCGCGATCCGCGGCTTCGACGCGCTGGAACCCGGCGGTCCGATACCGCGTCCCGACCTCGTCATCGTTGCGCGCGGCGGCGGCTCGATCGAGGATCTGTGGGCGTTCAACGAGGAGGTCGTCGTGCGCGCGATCGCCGATTGCCGCATCCCGACGATCAGCGCGGTGGGGCACGAGACCGACGTGACGCTCGCCGACTATGCCGCCGACGTGCGCGCCCCGACCCCGACCGCAGCGGCCGAGATGGCGGTGCCGGTGCGTGCCGAGCTGATGACGCAGCTGGCGACGTGGCGCGGTCGGATGCTCGGCGCGGCGAATCGCCATCAGGGGCTGGCAGGCGAGCGGCTGACTGCGCTGGCGCGGCACCTGCCGCGGCGCGAGGCTCTCTATGCGCCGCAGCGCCAGCGGCTCGACGATGCCGGGGACAGGCTCGACCGCTGTCAGCGCCACCGGCTCGCGGTCGTCGCCGAGCGGCTGGCGAGTCGGTCGGCGGCACTGCGCCCGGCGCTGCTGGCGCGGGCATGGGATCGCGACCGGGCGCGGCTGTCGGGCCTGGCGCGGCTGCTCGCCTCGCTCGATCCGCGCGCGCTGCTGTCGCGCGGCTATGCGATGGTGCGCGATGCCGGCGGGACGATCGTGACGACCGCGGCCGGCGCGCGCGCGGCGGGGCATCTGCGGCTCCAGTTCGCCGATGGCGAGGTGCCGGTGCAGGCGGCGGCCGATGGAACGCCGCCTACGCCCGCGCCGAAACCCGCCCGCAAGCCGCCGCTCGCTGCGCCCGGACGCGGGCAGGGCGAGCTGTTCTGACGGCGGCGGGGGTGGCCGCCGGGGGCGGAGCTGCTATAAGCTCTGCCATGATTTACGCTCGAACGGACATCGAATCATGCTGATCGCCAGCCGCAACCGCCTCGCCCGCCTGCAATACGGCCCGAACGGCTTTCGCACCCTGTCGCCCGGCGACCATGTGCTGTGCGCGGTCAGCGGCGCGCCGATCGGGCTCGACGAACTGCGCTACTGGTCGGTGGCGCGGCAGGAACCCTATGCGAGCGCCGCAATCGCGACGCGGGCGATGCTGGACGCGGTGCCCGGCGCATGACGGCACGCGGGGCGCGGCCCCGGGGGCCGGTCTTCCTGTCGCTGCTTGGCATGATCGTCGTCGCCGGCTGCGTTCCGGCAGCGGAGGACGCGCCGCCCGCCCCGCCGCCGCCGCCGCCCGCGCCCGAGGCGTCCGTCGCGACGCCGCCCGCCCCACCGCCTTCCGTCGCCGGGTCCGCCGATTTCCATTTTCGCGGCACCGCCGTCCAGGGCGGCGCGCTGATCGGGCAGGCGCCGGGCGGCACGCGCGCGCTGGCGCTCGACGGCGAAGCAGTGGCGCTCGCCGCCGACGGGGCATTCCTGGTCGCCTTCGACCGCGACGCGCCCGCGACCCAGCGCCTCGTCGCGACGCTGTCCGACGGGCGACGGGTCGAACGGACGCTGGCGGTCGCGGTGGGCCAGTGGCGGATCGAGCATGTCAACGCGCCTTGGCGCGGCAGCGCGGCGAGCGACGCGGAGTTCGAGCGGCGGCGCCCCGACGAGCTGGCGCAAATCCGCGCGGCGCGCGCGGTGCAGGCCGATTCGGACGGCTGGCGCCAGACGTTCCTCTGGCCGGCGACCGGCCGCCTGTCGGGCTTCTTCGGGTCGCAGCGCGTCTATCAGGGCAAGCCGGGGAGCTATCACAGCGGCACCGACGTCGCGGTTCCCGCCGGCACCCCCTTCCGCGCCCCCGCCGACGGCGTCGTCGTGCTGGCGGCGGCGGTTCCCTTCACGCTCGAAGGCCATCTGCTCATCGTCGATCACGGCATGGGCCTCAACAGCGCCTTCCTGCATTGCCAGCGGCTCGACGTGGCGGTCGGCGACCGGGTGGCGCAGGGGCAGGTGCTGGGAACGGTGGGCCGGACCGGCCGCGCGACAGGACCGCATCTGCACTGGGGCCTGATGTGGCGCGGCGCGCGGCTCGACCCCGGCACGCTCGCGGGTCCGATGCCGCGCTGACCGACGGGAGCCGGGCCGCAAAATCGTAACCATTGAAACAAAATAACGCAAAGTGGTCGCCCCGGCGCATAGTGTTTCGTGACGTCTCCGGGTTGTTGCAAATACGTCACAATCGCTGGCGAAACGGCAGAAAGCGCCGGGAATTTCCTTTACTCCAGATGAATGACCGGCCATCCCGCACGCTATCGGGGTGTCTATGCGGGGGCGTTGAATCGTCCACGCCGTGTATGCCCGGGTATCTCGATCCATCAGAGCAAGGGACTGCACTGTGAAGAAAACCCAATATTCGAAGCTGAAGCTGGGCGCTGCGCCGCTGGTGCTCGGCGTCGCCCTCGTTTCGGCTCCTGCCTATGCGCAGGACGAAGGCGCGACCAGCAGCTCGGAAATCGTCGTGACCGGCACGTTGATCCGCAACCCGAACCTGGAATCGGCCTCGCCCGTTACCGCCATCGGCGCGGATGAGATCGACATGCAGCAGGCGAACGTCGCCGAAGAACTGCTGCGCGAACTGCCCGGCGTCACGCCGTCGATCGGCTCGGCGGTCAACAACGGCAACGGCGGTGCGTCGTTCGTCAACCTGCGCAACCTCGGCTCGAACCGCAACGTCGTCCTGATCGACGGCGTCCGCTTGGTGCCCGCCGAACTGAACGGCCGCTTCGACCTCAACAACATTCCGCTGGCGCTGATCGAGCGCGTCGACGTCCTGACCGGCGGTGCTTCGACCACCTATGGCGCCGACGCCGTCTCGGGTGTCGTCAACTTCATCACGAAGCGCAACTTCGCGGGTATTGAGGCCAATATCTCGAACCAGATCACCGAGCGCGGCGACGGCCACACGCTGCGCGCCGACGTAACGATCGGTGCGAACTTCGACGATGGCCGCGGCAACGCCGTGTTCAGCATCGGCTATCAGGAATCGGACCCCATCTATCAGGGCGGCCGCGAGCATGGCCTCTATGCTCTCAGCTCCAGCTCCGGCGGTGCGGGCGGTTCGGGAACCGCAGTTCCCTCGCGCTTCTCGCTTCCGGGTCAGGGTACGCGGCAAATCAACGCCGCCGGCACGGACTTCAATCCGGGCACCACCTTTACGGCGTTCAACTTCAACCCGTACAACGTCTACCAGACACCCTTCAAGCGGTTCAACATGTACGGTGCCGCCAACTATGAGATCAGCGATGCGCTGGAAGTCTATACGCGCGGCGTTTTCTCGAAGAATACCGTCAGCACGATCATCGCACCGTCTGGCGCTTTCGGCATCGGGGTCGATATTCCGCTGAACAACCCGTTCCTCAACGATGCTTTGCGCACCACCTTCTGTGATGCGAACGGCATTGATGTAGCGACCTGCACCGCCGCCGCCGATCCGTCTCTGACGCCCGGCGATGCAGCCTATCGGACGGTGACGAGTTCGTTGTTCCGTCGTGCGACCGAAGTCGGCCCGCGTATCAGCGAATACACGACCAACTTCTTCGATTATCGGCTGGGTTTCCGTGGTGGTGTGACCGATACGATCAGCTGGGATGTCTTCGGCAGCTATGGCGAATCCGAAAACCTGCAGCAGATCGGCGGCTATACGCTGAACTCGCGGGTGCGCGACAGCTTCCTCGCGAACAACACGACAAGCTGTTTTGACGGCGCGGCCGCAGGCTGCGTTCCGATCAACTGGTTCGGCGTGGAAGGCAACAGCAGCTGGACGCCCGAGGCGATCAGCTTCCTGAACGAAGTGTCGACGGTCCGCACCAAGACGTCGATGGCGCAGGCCCGCGCGATGCTCAGCGGTGACTTCGGCGTTGCCAGCCCGATGGCGTCAGACCCGATCTCTTTCGCGGTCGGCGGCGAATATCGCGAGTATAAGGCGTCGCAGGCGTCCGATACACTCGCAGCTGGCGGTGACCTCGGCGGTGCCGGTGGCGCCGCGCCGAACATCGATGGTGGCTTCAACGTCTATGAAGCGATCGGTGAACTCATCGTTCCGCTGGTTCAGGACAAGCCCTTCTTCGAGGATCTGACCATCGAAGGCGGCATCCGCTATTCGTCCTACAAGGTCGATGCGGTCGGCAGCCCGTCGTACAACACCACGACGTGGAAGGTCGGCGGCAGCTGGACTCCGATCAGCGACATCAAGTTCCGCGGCAACTATGCGCGGGCGGTTCGTGCGCCGAATATCGCCGAACTGTTCTCACCGGTGAATACGACACTGACCAACCTGCAGGACGATCCGTGCGCGACGCGCGACGATAACGGCAACGTCATTCGTGCTAACCCGACCGGCGAACTGCGCGCTGTCTGTATTGCGCAGCTCGCGCCGGGTACGCCGGCCAGCACGGTGGACTTCATCGCCCAGCCGATTTCGGGTCAGGCCAACGCTACGGGCGGCGGCAACCTGAACCTTGGGCCGGAAATCGGCAAGACCTGGACGGTGGGTGTCGTGCTGCAGCCCAGCTTCGTTCCGAAACTGTCGCTGTCGGTCGACTATTACCACATCAAGATCACGGGTGCGATCACGTCGCCGACTCCTGGTGACGCTATCTCGGCCTGTTTCGGTGCCGATCCCTCGTCGCCGGCGGCAGGCGCATCGTCAACGGCCGCTTGCACCTCGATCCGTCGCGATCCGCTGACGGGTGGTCTGAACGGTGATCCGAACACGACGCCGGGTCTGTTCCTGACGACGTCGAACCTCGGCACGCTGGAAACCAGCGGCATCGACGTCAACCTGAACTACTCGCGCGACGTGGGCTTTGCGAACCTCAGCTTTGCCGGCCAGTTGAACTGGACGGAGCAGTCGAAGTTCCAGTCGGCTCCGGGCGGCTACAACCGTGATTGCGTCGGCTACTTCTCGGCGAACTGCGGTCAGCCGATCCCCGAGTGGCAGTGGTCGCTTCGCACCTCGCTGGCTTTCGACGACTTCGACGTCTCGCTGCTGTGGCGCCACATCGGCGGTAGCAAGTATGAAGGTCTGGCCAGCGACTACGCGGACCGTGGTTTCGATGACAACTCGCGCGAAATCTTCGAGGGCGCGCTGGGCGCCGGCACGGGCACCCTGTCCGGCAAGCAGGTCAACTTTAATCGTATTAAGGCATATGATTATTTCGACCTGACGACGCGGTTCAACGTTCTCGAGAACCTGACCGTGACGGTGGGCGTGCAGAACCTGTTCGACAAGAAGCCGCCGCTGGTTGGCGGTGAAGCGGGTTCGACGACCTACAACAGCGGCAACACCTTCCCGTCGACCTACGATTCGATCGGGCGCCGTTACGTCGCCGCGGCTCGCGTCCGCTTCTAAGAGCGAATAGGCGAAAAAATCGGGAGCGGGCAGTGATGTCCGCTCCCTTTTTTTATGGGTGATCGCCGAAGAATGGCTCGAACGGTTTTGTTCGAAGGGGAGACACGGTTCTTCTGGGCGGTAACGCCATTCACGCCTCTCGCTATGTCAGGGAAATCGATCCGAAACGCCGTACGCGAGCGGGGCAACCAATCCATCTTCCCGATGCAAAGCCATATCGCCTTTGGTGAAGACCGTACCGCCTTCCGGAACCCCCACGAAAGCAAGGTTTCAGATAGCATGGTGCGCCTCGCGCGGACCCCGCTTTGGCCGGCGATTCTCGCGATAGTCGTCCCGCGCTAACGCGCACCGGCAGGAGGTAACAAGGCGTTCGGCAGGGCCAGCGGGATCGCGGCGGCGTCAGCCACTGCCAGCGTCCAATCATGCACCTTGTCGATCTCGTCGCCATAGGCTGTCGTCGCCGCGGCGCGCTCCTGCTTTCGCGCTTCGACCGAGAAATCGGCGCCCGATTTACTGTGCCGCGAGAAGACGGCGCGGCCGGCCAGGTCGCCGCCTGCCGCCGCTGCGGCCGGAAGCATCGAAAAGTCCGCGAGCGCCTTGAGCGTGGCCGCGGGGTCGGCCAGCAGGCTTTCCGAATCGAGGGTGCGGACGCGATCGGGAAAGCGTTCGGCCAGTGCGATGAACAGGCGCTGCTGGGCCAGCCATCCGACCGCCGCCACCTGAAGGTCGCTGAGCCGGAAATAGTCGCGGGCCTCGAAGCCCAGATCGACGAGATTTTCGCGCAGCAATCCTTCTAGAAGCTCGCGCGCCCACAGACGGCACCACAAACCCTTGTGCGCGACCGACAGCAGGAACTCGCGCAGGGGCGCATGCAGGAGCAGCGCATGGGCGTCGGGGCGCAGTGCCATCATCGGCGTCATCAACCCCGCAAGGATGTTGGAAGGCTTGACCACGACCGCCTCCGCTGGTGTCCAGCGCCGCGCGAGCAGCAGGAGCGCATCGTCGAGCAGATGTGCAAGCTCCGCCCCCCGGCGCTCGCCACGGCGATGAATGCCGGTGATGTCGTTGAGCAGGACGGGTTCGGAAAGACCCATCGAATGACCCGGAATATCCAGCGCCCGCACGAGCAGCGTCGAGGCGCAGAAGGCGGAATGAAACAGGAAATGGATTGCGCCGGCGTTACCGCGCGCGGCCTCGACGCTCGCGGCGCGCGGCGCGATAATCTCGGGCTGCCCGCCGACAAGTTCGTCGGTCAGAAATGGTCCCGCGGCGTGCATTGCGTGGGGCACGTGACGGAACAGCAGGCGGTCCGCCGCCATGTCGTAGCGGTGGGCAAGCCAAGTCGGATCGGCGGGATCGAAAGCGGGTGTGGAAACCATAGTCGCACCATAATCGGGACCGGCCGGGCGACAAGTGCCGTCTTTCCAATGCGCCGTTCGCAGCGTAGGGAAAGCCATGTCCAAGTCGACTCTTTCGTCCCACGAAGCCAATGCCCAGGGGCTCGCAGCGCTGAACGCCGGTGATTCCGCGACCGCGGTTCGGCTGTTCACGCACGCCGTCTCGATCGATCCGCAAGCCGGAAGCCTGTGGCGCAACCTCGCGCATGCGCACCGCCTGCTCGGTGACGACGACGGTGAGCGGCAGGCCCTGCAAGGCGCGCTCGAGACCGATCAGCGCGACGTTGCCGCGCTCGTCCGGCTGGCCGAACTGCACGAACGGCGCAGCGAAACGCGCGACGCGCTTCTGCGCTGGTCGGCGGTGCTCCAGCTCGGCGAGCAGATCGCCGATCCCGCGCCGGCCTTTGTGCAGATTCTCGATCATGCGCGCGCCTATTGCCAGGCGCAGCAGGCCGCGCTCGCCGGCTTCGTCGAGCGCGAATTCGGTTCGCGCCTCTCGGCGCTCGATGAAACGGCGCGCCGGCGTTCCACCGCTTTCCTCGACCATGCCCTCGGGCGTCGCCGCGTCTATCGGAACCAGTGCGCGGGCCTCCATTATCCGTTCCTGCCGGCCGACGAATATTTCGACGACCGCCATTTTCCGTGGTTCGACGATCTGGCCGCGCGCGCTCCGGCGATCCGCGCCGAACTCGAGGCGCTGCTCGCCGATCCCGGCGACGCGCTGCGGCCCTATGTCCGCATGGACAAAGGTGCATCGGGCAGCCAGTGGGACCAGCTGGATCACAATGCCGACTGGAGCGCCTGTTTCCTGTGGGAATATGGCCAGCCCAACCAGCCCGTCCTCGACCGCTGTCCGGAAACCGCCGCCGCGCTCGCCGCGACGCCCAGCGCGCATATTCCGGGCCGGGCGCCCAGCGCCTTTTTCTCGATGTTGCGCCCGCATACACGCATTCCGCCGCACACCGGCGTCACCAATACCCGGGCGATCATCCATCTGCCGCTGATCGTGCCGCCGCATTGCGGCTTCCGCGTCGGCGGGGAAACGCGCGAATGGGTCGAAGGCCGGCCCTTCGCTTTCGACGACACCATCGAACATGAAGCCTGGAACGAAAGCGACTCGCTGCGCGCCATCCTCATCTTCGACGTGTGGAACCCGCATTTGAGCCCCGAAGAGCAGGCCGTCATCGCCGATTATTGCCGGACGGCCGACGCGCTGACCGAGCCGGCGGCGCGATGAGCCTCTTGCGAGTGGCGCGATCCATTGGTAATTCGGGCTGATTGGCCGGAAGGGGCAGACATGTACGTGGCATCCATTATCCTGAGCGCCCTCTTGCAGGCGTCCAACCCGCAGCCCGTGGCGGACAAGAAAGAGGACCCCGATGCGGAAATGGTTTGCCGCCGGGTCGACGTGACCGGCTCGCTCGCCCGCAAGGAACGGGTGTGCAAGACGCGCGGTGAGTGGCGCCGTCTGGCGGATTCCGGCAATGCGGCCGCCCGCGACATCATAGACTTCAGTCGCAGCCGCCCGAGTGGGCAGTAGGCTCCAGCGCATCGAACGCCAGGTGCCTGGCCTGACAAAACGGCAAAATATACGGTAGAAGCGGATTTCAGAACCACCGGTCTGGATCGAATCCAGACCGGTGGTCCTGTCTTTGGCCTCCTTATACCGGCGTCAGCACCAACGCCCCGTCGCCCTCGTCGACCTTGACCGTCTGACCTTCCCTGACCTCGCCCTTGAGGATGAGGTCGGCGAGCGGGTCCTGCAGATATTTCTGCACCGCGCGCTTGAGCGGGCGGGCGCCGTAGACGGGGTCGTAGCCGACACGACCGAGCCAGCTGCGCGCCGCGTCGGTGAGGTCGAGCGTCACCTTGCGGTCGGCGAGCAGTTTCTGCACGCGCGCGACCTGGATGTCGACGATGCCGCCCATATGCTGCTGGCCCAGGCGGTGGAACAGCACGATCTCGTCGAGCCGGTTCAGGAACTCGGGCCGGAAATGGGCGCGCACCACCTCCATCACCGCAGGCTCGGCTTGCTCGACCGGCGCGTCGTCGGGGAGTGCGGCGATCGCCTGGCTGCCGAGGTTCGAGGTCAGGATGATCAGCGTGTTGGTGAAGTCGACCGTGCGGCCCTGCCCATCGGTCAGCCGCCCGTCGTCGAGCACCTGGAGCAGGATGTTGAACACGTCGCCATGCGCCTTCTCGACCTCGTCGAACAGCACGACCTGATAGGGGCGGCGACGCACCGCTTCGGTGAGCACCCCGCCTTCCTCGTAACCGACATAGCCCGGCGGCGCGCCGATCAGTCGCGCGACGCTGTGCTTTTCCATGAATTCGGACATGTCGATGCGGACCATCGCATTGTCGTCGTCGAACAGGAAGCGCGCGAGCGCCTTGGTCAGCTCGGTCTTGCCGACACCCGTCGGGCCGAGGAACAGGAAGCTGCCGAGCGGCCGGTTCGGGTCCTGCAGCCCGGCGCGCGCGCGGCGAACCGCGGTCGAGACCGCGCGCACCGCCTCGTCCTGCCCGATCACGCGCTGGCCGAGATGCGCCTCCATGCCGAGCAGCTTCTCGCGCTCGCCCTCCAGCATCCGGTCGACCGGAATGCCGGTCCAGCGGCTGACCACCGCGGCGATGTCGTCGGCGGTGACCTCCTCGCGCAGCATCGCATTGCCCGCGACGGCCTGCGCCTCCTCGAGCTGCTTTTCGAGCGCGGGGATGGTGCCGTAGCTGAGTTCGCCCGCCTTGCCGAGGTCGCCCGCACGCTGCGCCTGGTCGAGCGCGACGCGCGCGGCGTCGAGCTGTTCCTTGATCTTCGCCTCGGCGTGGATCTTCTCCTTTTCGGCCTGCCACTTCTGGGTGAGTTCGGCCGACTGCTGTTCGAGGTTGGCGAGTTCGGCCTGCAGATTCGCAAGCCGGTCGCGCGACGCGTCGTCGCTTTCCTTGCCGAGCGCGGCTTCCTCGATCTTCATCTGGATGATGCGGCGGTCGAGCGTCTCGATCTCTTCGGGCTTCGATTCGACCTCCATGCGGATGCGGCTCGCGGCCTCGTCCATCAGGTCGATCGCCTTGTCGGGCAGGAAGCGGTCGGTGATATAGCGGTTCGACAGCGTCGCCGCGGCGACGATCGCGCCGTCGGTGATCCGCACGCCGTGGTGCAGCTCGTATTTCTCCTTGAGCCCGCGCAGGATGCTGATCGAATCCTCGACCGTCGGCTCGCCGACGAACACCGGCTGGAACCGCCGCTGGAGCGCGGGGTCCTTCTCGACATATTTGCGATATTCGTCGAGCGTCGTCGCGCCGATGCAGTGGAGCTCGCCGCGTGCGAGCGCGGGCTTGAGCAGGTTCGAGGCGTCCATCGCGCCCTCGCCCTTGCCGGCGCCGACCAGCGTGTGCATCTCGTCGATGAACAGGATGATCTCACCCTCGGCCGACTTGACCTCGTCGAGCACGCCCTTGAGGCGCTCCTCGAACTCGCCGCGATATTTGGCGCCCGCGATCAGCGCGCCCATGTCGAGCGCGAGCAGGCGGCGGTCCTTGAGGCTGTCGGGGACGTCGCCGTTGGCGATGCGCAGCGCGAGCCCTTCGGCGATCGCGGTTTTGCCGACGCCGGGTTCGCCGATGAGGACGGGGTTGTTCTTGGTGCGGCGCGCGAGAATCTGCACGGTGCGGCGGATTTCCTCGTCGCGGCCGATGACCGGGTCGAGCTTGCCCTCGCGCGCGACTTCGGTAAGGTCGCGGGCATATTTCTTGAGCGCTTCGAAGCTGTCCTCGGCGCCCGCGGTGTCGGCGGTGCGGCCGCGGCGCAGCTCGTTGATGACGGTGTTCAGCGCGTCGGCCTTCACGCCGGCGTCGGCGAAGGCCTTGCCGACCGGGGTCGTCGCGGCGAGCACCATGGCGAGCAGCAGCCGCTCGACGGTGACGAAGCCGTCGCCGGCCTTGGTGGCGACCTGTTCGGCCTGATCGAGCAGGCGCACCGCGTCATTGTCTAGCCCCGGCGTGGCCTGCGCGCCCGATCCCGACACGGCGGGCACCTTGGCGAGCAGGGCGTCGATGCCCTGCACGGCGCGCGCGGCGTCGCCGCCGGCGCGCTGGATCAGGCCGGCGGCCATGCCGTCCTTGTCCTCGAGCAGCGCCTTGGCGATGTGCTCGGGGCCGATCCGCTGGTGGTTCATGCGGATCGCGATCGTCTGCGCCGACTGGAGGAAACCCTTGGCGCGGTCGGTGAATTTTTCGAGGTTCATGTAAAGGATCCCCTTTCTTGCCGACAGAGATAGTGTTGCCGTTATGCAACACAAGAGCGCGTTTCGAGATTCGCGTGGAGAGGGGGAGGTGCGGCGAAAATCGGCCGGGAGGAGCGCAGGGTTGGGGAAGATACGCGCAGAGGCGCAGAGATCGCAGAGAGTTTGAATCGGGTTCACGCGGAGCCGCGG
Source organism: Sphingopyxis granuli NBRC 100800 (assembly GCF_001591045.1). GTDB lineage: Bacteria > Pseudomonadota > Alphaproteobacteria > Sphingomonadales > Sphingomonadaceae > Sphingopyxis > Sphingopyxis granuli. The sequence goes on from NZ_BCUA01000020.1 coordinate 22,362, forward strand.
AGACGCGGAGAACTCGCGCTTGCCGCGAAGCGGCTTCTTCTCGCCCACCTTGTCGTCAGGCGCCGAGATCGGGAAAATATGGGGCCTGTCGGCCCTAACCATATCTCCGCGCCTCCGCGGCTCCGCGTGAACATGATCTCTGCGATCTCTGCGCCTCTGCGCGAATCGTTTCCGAAGCCCCCAGGCGACACAGCCGCTTGCCTTCGCACCGTTCGCCCGCCACACCATCGCGGCCGAAGACAGGAAGGATGGCGGACATGCTGCGACGGGCTGTGCTGGGATTGCTCCTGCTGCTGGCGGCCGCCGCGCTGGGGCTGGCCTTGTGGGAGCCGCTGACGGCGCAGGCGCCCGCCGCGCCTGCCTTCCGGCCGACCGACGTCCAGATCGCGCGCGACAAATTCGGGGTGCCGCACATCTTCGGCAAGACCGATGCCGACGTCGCCTATGGCGTCGCCTATGCCCATGCCGAGGATGATTTCTCGACCCTGCAGGAGGTGCTTGCGATGACCCGCGGGCGCGCCGGGGCGATGCTGGGCGAGGACGGGGCGAAGATCGATTATGTCGCCGAACTGCTCGGCGTGCGCGCGACGACCGCGCGCGACTGGCCGCGCCTGCCTGCGGACGTGCGGGCGCTGTTCACCGCCTATGCCGCCGGGCTCAATCATTATGCCGACAAGCATCCGGACGAAGTCCGCCTGTCGGGGCTGTTCCCCGTCACCGGCGAAGATGTCGTCGCAGGCTTCGTGCTGCGGTCGCCCTTCTTCTTCGGGCTCGATTCGACGATTGGCTCGCTCGCCGAGGGCACGCCGCTGGCGCGCGAGGGCGGGCCGGCGCTCGACCCCAAGGGGCAGCCGGTCGCGCGCGACCTGACCCCGGTCGGGCGCGATCCCGACGACAATGGCTCGAACGCGATGGCGGTCGCGCCGTCGCGCTCGACCGACGGCGCGACGCGGCTCGTCTCCAACTCGCACCAGCCGTGGACGGGCGGCGTCGCCTGGTACGAACTGGTCGTCCATTCGGGCGAGGGCTGGGATTTCGCCGGGGCGAATTTTCCGGGGTCGCCCTATCCTTTCCTCGGTCACAACAAGTATCTCGGCTGGACCAACACGGTGAACCGGCCCGACCTGATCGACGTCTACCAGCTGGCACTCGATGACAGCGGCGAGAATTACCGCTTCGACGGGAAGTGGGTGCCGCTGGAAACGAAGCGGGTCTGGCTGCGCGTCAAATATGGTCCCTTCGTGCTGCCGGTGCCGCGCACCGTCCATCGCTCGGTGCACGGGCCGGTGATCGTCGGTGCCAAGGGCGCCTTCGCCATCCGCTACGCCGGGATCGACCAGGCGAACATGGTCACGCAATATTACCGGCTGAACAAGGCGCGCGATTTCGCCGAGTGGCGCGCGGCAATGGCAGGGCAGGGCGTGCCGGCGACCAATTTCGTCTATGCCGATGCCAGGGGCAATATCGGCTTCTTCTATAATGCGATGTTCCCCGACCGGCCCGCCGGCTATAATTGGCGCGGCGTCCTGCCGGGCGACACATCGGCGAATTTGTGGACGAAGGCGCTGCCCTTCGACCGGGTGCCGGCGCTGGTCAATCCGCGCTCGGGCTATGTGATGAACGCGAACAACACGCCGTGGGTCGCGGCGGGGCCGGGCGACGAGCTCGACGCTGCGGCCTTTTCGCCCTTGCTGGGGATCGAGGACGATATGACCAACCGCGCGTCGCGGCTGATCGAGCTGTTCGAGGCGTCGGGGCCGATCGACGAGGCGCGGCTGAAGGCGATCAAATACGACACCAGCTATGCGAAGACCGGCTATGCCAAGGCGTGGATCGACCGGCTGCTCGCGCTCGACGTCAGCGGCGACCCGGCGCTGGCCGAGGCGCAGCGGCTGCTGCGCAAGTGGGACTGGAACCTCGACGGCAAGGGGCATGGCGATGCGCTGGCGCTGATGCTGCTGCGCCCCGCGGGCGGGCGCCATTACCAGCGACGCCCGCCGCCCGACCCGCTGACCGTGCTCAAGCAGACGGTCGTGCATCTACAGGACCATTTCGCGACGCTCGATCCGAAGCTGGGCACGGTGCTGCGGCTGCGGCACGGCGAGGGACCGCACCGTGTCGACCTGCCGCTCGACGGCGGCAACGACACGATCCGCGCCTCGACGCTGTGGGATGTGGAGCCCGACGGGCGGCTGAAAGTGCGCCACGGCGACAGCTTCATCCTGTTCGTGACGTGGGACCGCGACGGGCGGGTGCATTCGGAATCGATCCAGCCCTTCGGGGCCGCGACGACGCGGCCGGACAGTCCGCACTATAACGACCAGGCGCCGCTGTTCGTGGCGCACAGGTTGAAGCCGGTGCTGTTCGACCCGGCGGCGCTGCGCGCCAGCGGGGCGCGTTTCTATCGGCCTTGAAAGCCCCGCACGGCCGTCCTACACCATTGATACACTGCCGTTCGGCACGGCCGGTCCGCAGGCCGGCCGGTTTCTCCCCGTTCGAGAGGATGTCCATGCCGCGTCTTTCCCGTCTCGCCGCCGCCCTTGCCCTGTCGACCGCGCTGGTCGCCGCCGGTCCCGCGCTCGCCAAAAGCAAGGCGGCGCAGCCCGCGCCGGTCGCCGAACTGGTGAAGGCGGTCGACATTCCGTGGCAGGCTTTCACGCTCGACAACGGCCTGCGCGTGATCGTGCACGAGGATCGCAAGGCGCCGGTGGTCGCGGTGTCGGTGTGGTATCGCGTCGGGTCGAAGCATGAGCCGAAGGGCAAGACGGGCTTCGCGCACCTGTTCGAGCATCTGATGTTCAACGGATCGGAGAATGCGCCCGGCGATTTCTTCGAGCCGCTGCAACAGGTCGGCGCGACCGATTTCAACGGCACCACCAGCATGGACCGCACCAATTATTTCGAGACGGTGCCGACCGGCGCGCTCGACCGCGCGCTGTTCCTCGAAAGCGACCGCATGGGGCATCTGCTCGGCGCGGTGACGCAGGACAAACTCGACAATCAGCGCGGCGTCGTCCAGAACGAGAAGCGGCAGGGCGACAACAATCCCTTCGGCCTGCTGCGCTACGAGATTTTCGAGAATCTCTTTCCCACCGGCCATCCCTATCATCACAGCACCATCGGCTCGATGGCCGACCTCGATTCGGCGTCGCTCGACGATGTGAAGCGCTGGTTCACCGACCATTACGGACCGAACAACGCGGTGCTCGTGCTCGCGGGCGACATCGATGTCGCGACCGCGAAGGCGAAGGTGACCGAATGGTTCGGCGACATTGCGCAGGGCCCCGCGGTGACCGCGCCACCGGTGTCGGTGCCGACGCTGCCCGCGCCGCTCGCCAGGGAGGTCCGTGACCTGATCCCGACGACGCGCCTCTATCGCATGTGGGCGATCCCCGGTCTCAACGATCCCGAGGCGGTGCCGCTGCAGATGGCGGCGACCGTGCTCGGCGGGCTTTCCTCTTCGCGGCTCGACAATGCGATGGTCCGCAAGGACCCGGTCGCGGTGGCGGTCGCCGCCTATGCGCAAACCTTTGAGGATGCGGGCATATTGATTGTCCAGGCGGACGTGAAGGAAGGCGTCGATCCGGCGCTGGTCGGCCAGAAACTCGACGCAGAGATCGCCAGATTCCTCGAAACCGGGCCGACCGCCGACGAACTGCAACGCGCGGCGGCGAGCTATCTGGGCGGCACGATCGCCGGGCTCGAATCGGTCGGCGGCTTCGGCGGCAAGGCGGTGACGCTGGCCGAGGGCGCGCTCTATTCGAACGATCCGGATCATTACCGGACCGAGCTCGACCGGCTTGCGAAGACGACCCCCGAGCAGGCGGCGGCGGTGGCGCGCAAATGGATGGCGCGACCGGCCTTCTCGCTCACCTACACGCCCGGCGAGCGCACCGAGGGCGGCGAGAACCGCGGCGGCGCGGTGACGGCGGGCAAAGCCGCGGCGGCCGTCGCGCCCGACCGCTACTGGAACGCGGCGCTCGGCGACGTCGGGCCCGATACGGGTGCGGCGGGGGCGACGGCGATCGCCGACCGGTCGCAGCTGCCGGCGGTGAGCGGGCTCACCGCGCTCGACTTCCCGGCAATCGAGCGCACGACGCTGCGCAACGGGATCGAGGTCGTCTTCGCGCGGCGGACCGCGGTGCCGACGGTGCAGGTCGCGGTCAGCTTCGACGCCGGCTATGCCGCCGACCCGCACGATGCGCTTGGCACCCAGTCGCTGATGCTCAGCCTGATGGACGAGGGGACGACCAGCCTCGATTCGATTGCCTTCGCCGAGGCGAAGGAGCGGCTCGGCGCGCAGATCGACGGGACCGCCAACGCCGACGAGACGATTTTCAGCCTGTTCGCGCTCAAGCCCAACCTCAGCGCCTCGCTTGGCCTGCTCGCCGACTATATCCGCCACCCGGCCTTCGACGCGCAGGAACTGGAGCGGGTGCGCGCGCAGCAGCTCAACCGCCTGAAGGCCGAGCTCAACAACCCGAACGCGATCGCCTCGCGCGTGCTGCGGCCGGCGCTTTATGGCGCCGACCATCCCTATGGTATCCCGCCCTCGGGCCTCGGGAATGCCAAGGCGGTCGCGGCGGCGACGCGCGACCAGCTCGTCGCCTTCCATTCGGCGTGGATCCGCCCCGACAACGCCCGCATCTTCGTCGTCGGCGATACCACGCTCGCCGAAGTGCGGCGGCAGCTCGACGCGACGCTCGGCCAGTGGAAGCCGCCCGCGGCGCCGAAGGGCGAGAAGCATTTCGACATCGCCATCCCCGCGCCGCAGCCGCGCATCCTGCTGGTCGACCGGCCCAAATCGCCGCAATCGGTCATCATGGCGGGCAAGGTGCTCGCCGCAAAGGGCTCCGACAGCCTCGAGGTGCTGCGCGCCGCGAACGACATTTTCGGCGGCGACTTCCTGTCGCGCTTCAACATGAACCTGCGCGAGACCAAGGGCTGGTCCTATGGCGTGCGTTCGGCGGTCTCGGCCGACAAGGACCGGCTGACCTGGGTCGTGGTCGCGCCGGTGCAGACCGACCGCACCGGCGATTCGATCCGCGAGTTCCGCAGCGACCTCCAGACCTTCCTCGGCGACAAGGGGGTGACGGCGGCGGAGCTGGAGCGGACGGTCAACGGCAGCGTCCGCGAATTGCCCGGCAGCTTCGAGACGTCGGGCGACGTGCTCGGCGGGCTGCGCTCGATCGTCAAGTTCGATCGCCCCGACAATTATTACGAGACGATCGCCGCGAAATACGAGGCGATGTCCATGCCCGCCGTCGACGCCGTGGCGCGCGAGGCGCTGAGCGTCGACGATCTCGTCTATGTCGTCGTCGGCGACGCCTCGATCGTGAAACCACAGCTTGACGGACTGGGTTTGAACGTCGAAACAGTGGCTCCAGCTAATTGACATTAGTTTCAGTAGGAGGGTTTCGATGTCTCAAGTCGACGGCAGCTATGATTGCGTGACCAAGTCGCCGATGGGCGACCAGAAGTCGGTCTTCACCGTGAAGAGCGAGGGCGACAGCTTCACCGGCCAGAACGCCGGCACGATGGGATCGCTCGACGTCGAGAACGGCAAGGTCGACGGCAACAAGCTGAACTGGACGATGAACATGAAGGTGCCGATGCCGATGACGCTCGAATGCGAAGCGACCATCGACGGCGACACGCTGACCGGCACGATCAAGGCCGGTCCCTTCGGTTCGATGGCGATGACTGGCACCCGCCAGGCCTGACCGTCCGGTCCGGACCATATTTCCGGCGAAGGGGCCGTCCCGGGCGACCGGGGCGGCCCTTTGCTTATGGGGCCGTCCAGTCTTTCGCCGGCCGGCACGTGGATAGGGGCTATCCAAAGCGGCGGCATGTGCATACATTGTTGCAATGCACAAAATGACAGAGCCTTCGCCGCGGTTGAGCCTCCCCGGCGATCGTGAAATGGTGATCATGATGGCGATGGTTATGGCGCTGAACGCGCTCGCCATCGATTCGATGCTGCCCGCGCTGCCCGCGATCGGCCGCGGGCTGGAGGTCGCGGTGGCGAACCACCGCCAATATGTGATCTCGGTCTATCTGCTCGGCATCGGGATCGGTTCGCTCGTCTATGGCCCGCTCGCCGACCGCTTCGGGCGCAAGGGGGTGCTGGTGCCGGCGCTGGTCGGCTATGTGATCCTGTCGATCGGCTGCGGGCTCGCGATGAGCTTTCCGATGCTGCTCGCGCTGCGTTTCGGGCATGGGCTGGTCAGCGCTGCGCTGGGCGTGATCGTCGTCGCGGTGATCCGCGATCTCTTTTCGGGCGATGCGATGGCGAAGCGCCTGTCGCTGATCTTCCTCGTCTTCATGGTCGTGCCGATCATCGCCCCGACGATGGGCGCGGGGGTCGAGGCGGTCGCCGGCTGGCGTGCGATCTTCATCGTCCTCGCGGTGATGGGGGTGGTGATGATCCTCTGGCTGCGCCGGCTGCCCGAAACGCTCGCTCACGCCGACGTGCGCCCGCTCGACTGGCGCACGATGGTTGCGGGCTGGGCGACGGTGACGCGGCACCGCCGCGCCGCGGGCTACATGATCGCCTCGGGCATGATGCAGGCCGCGCTCTATGGCTATCTCAATAGTAGCGAGCAGATCATCGCCGACGTCTTCGACGCGCGAAGCCTGTTTCCGTTGGTCTTCGCCTGCGTCGCCATCGGCATCGCGGCGGCGAATTTCTCGAACGCGGCGATCGTCGAGCGCTTCGGTGCACGGCGCGTGTCGCAAAGCGCCGTCTTCGCCTTCATGGCGACGTCGATCGCACAGATCCTCGTCGCGCTGAGCGGCGGCGAGACGCTGTGGATGTTCACGGTTCTGATGATGATCAACGTCGGTCTGATCGGGTTCATCGGCAGCAATTTCGGTTCGATCGCGATGGAGGATTTCGGCCATATGGCGGGCGTCGCCTCCTCCTATCAGAGCTTTGCGAAGACGCTGCTCGCCGCGGGGGCGGGGGCGCTGATCGGGCAATTGTACGACGGGACGACGCTGCCGCTCGCCTATGCCTTCTGCGCCTGCGCCGTCATCGGCCTGGCGCTGGTCCTGTGGGCCGAGCGCGGCAAGCTGTTCACCCGGCCGGGAACCGCGGCCAAAACCCCCTTCTGACGCGCCGGACGGTGGCGGCCCGCGCAGCAGAGAGGCCGCGCAAGAGAAAGGGGGCGCGAGGCCCCCTTTCGTCTTTCGAGTTCCGATCGCCGGCTCAGGGGATCGGGGGCACCGGCTGCGGCGGTGCGTCGGGATCGTCTTCGTGCACGTCGATGATCCCGCGGCCGACATAGCTGCGCGAGCGGCTGTACAGGAAATAGACGACGAGACCGACCGCCGCCCAGATCAGGAACAGCGTGATGCTCTTGTGATCGAGGTTGAAGAACAGATAGATGCAGCCGAGGACCGCGATCGGCGCCGTGACGAAGATCATCGGCGTCTTGAACGGCCGGTGCCGGGTCGGATCGGTGCGGCGGATCGTCATCACCGCGATCGACACGGCGGCGAAAGCGAACAGCGTGCCCGAGTTGGAGATGTTGGCGAGTTGTCCGACCGGGAAGAAGGCGGCGAACAGCGCCACGGCAATGCCCGTGATGATCGTGATGACATGCGGGGTGTGGAACTTCGGGTGAATCCGCGAGAAGGCCTGCGGCAGCAGCCCGTCGCGGCTCATCACGAAGAAGATGCGCGTCTGGCCGAACATCATCATCAGGATGACCGACGGCAGGGCAAGCCCGGCGGCGAGGCCGATCAGGTTGCCGACCTGCGGCCAGCCGATTTCACGCATCGTCCAGGCCAGCGCCTCCTTCGAACAGACGACCGCCTGGTCGCCGATCGCGCCGCATGCCGACGCCAGCGCGCGGCTTCCGGGTTCGAGCGCGTGACCGGTGGCGGCGTCGATGCCGACCGGCTGTGCGCCGACGGTGCCGATGACGCCCGCGGCGACAAGCAGGTAGAAGACGGTGCAGATGGCGAGGCTGCCGATCAGGCCGATCGGCATGTTGCGTTGCGGGTTCTTCGTCTCTTCCGCCGCGGTCGACACGGCGTCGAACCCGACATAGGCGAAGAAGATGGAGGCGGCGGCGGCGCCGATCCCCCCGATGCCGAGCGGTGCGAAGGGTTCGAAATTCTCCATGTTCATCACCGGCACCGCGAGCGCGATGAACAGCGTCAGCGCCGCCACCTTGATGACGACGAGGATCGCGTTGACGGTCGCGGATTCGCGCGTGCCGATCACCAGCAGCCAGGTGACCAGCCCCGCGATGGCCATCGCCGGCAGGTTGATCATCCCGCCGTCGAACGGCCCGAGCACCCATGTGGAGGGTATGTCGATCCCCAGCGCATTCTCCGCCAGCCCGACGACATAGCCTGACCAGCCGACCGAGACCGCGCCCGCGGCCACCGCATATTCGAGGATCAGTGCCCAGCCGACCATCCAGGCGATCAGCTCGCCCATCACCGCGTAGCTATAGGTATAGGCCGATCCCGAAACCGGCACCATCGCCGCCATTTCGGCATAGCAGAGCGCGGCAAAGGCGCAGACGAAGCCGGCGATGACGAAGCTGATCATCATGCCGGGCCCGGCTTTTTGCGCCGCCTCGGCGGTCAGCACGAAAATGCCGGTGCCGATCACCGCGCCGATCCCCAGCATGGTGAGCTGGAAGGCGCCGAGCGAACGGTGCAACGATTTCTTTTCCGCCGTCGCCAATATGGCGTCCAGCGGTTTGACACGACCAAATACCATGCGAGTGTCCCCTTGTCGGGCGGCAAGGGCCGCCGCCCGTCTCCTGGCGGCGCAGACTAACCGCTCCGCCGGTCAGCGCAACATAATTTCATGGGGAATGGCTTAACTTCGCTTCCATCGCTCCGCCGTGAATTTGGCGGCTCCGGGCGCGGTTCGGTGGCCGGCCTGTCCTATCGCACCGTGAAGCGCACGCGGTCGATCGTCCGCCCGCCGGGATCGGTGAGGGTCAATATATGACTGCCGGGGCGCGGCACGATCTGCTGTCCCGCGTCGGCGTCGCCGAGCACTTGCTTGTCGAGAATCAGGCGGAAACCCGTGACCTCGCCGCTGACCACGACCGCGAGTTGCTGGCGGCCCGCCGGGATGTCGGGGTCGAGCGCATAGACGCTGCCGCTGACCGGGCTGGTGATGCGCTGGCGGCGCGCGGCGGCGGGGGCGGCCGCCATCTCGGCCTGCGCGGTGCCGCGCAGGAAATATTCGCGGCGCGGCGGCTCGCGCGTGCCGGGCAGGTTGACGCGGCGCGCCTCGACGCCTTCGGGTATCCCCGGCGGCCTGCCGGGGCGGCCGGCGTGGAGCGCGAGCATCACGTCACGCCACACCGGCGCCGCGCCCGAGGTGCCCGACACCGCGCGCATCGAATCCCCCTCCAGATTGCCGACCCAGACCGCGACCGTGTAGCGATCCGAAAAGCCGACGCACCAGTTATCGCGCATCCCCTTCGATGTCCCCGTCTTCGCCGCGGCCCAGAAGGGCAGGCGCAGCGCGCTGTCGGCACCGAAGGCGTCGGCGCGCGCCGTGGCGTCGGCCATGATGTCGGCGACGATGAAGGCGGCGCCGGGATCGACGATCCGGCGTTCCTCCCCCTTTGCCGCGCCCTTCACGAAACGGATCGGCGACCAGCGGCCCCGGTTGGCGAGGGTGCGGAAGGCGTTCGCCTGTTCGACGAGGCTGACCTCGGCCGACCCGAGCGCGAGGCTGAAGCCGTAATAGTCGCCGTCCTCGACCAGTCCATGATAGCCGAGCGCCCACAGCCGGTCGCGGAACTGCTGGACGTCGTCGATGACGAGCGCGCGCACCGCGGGGACGTTGAGTGACGCGGCGAGTGCGTGGCGCACGCTGACCGGCCCCTTGAAGCTGCGGTCGTAATTCTTGGGGACATAGAGGCCCGAGGCGGTGTCGAGCTGCACCGGGCTGTCGTCGAGAATCGAGGCGGCGGTGAGCCAGCCCTTTTCGATCACTTGCGCATAGAGGTGCGGCTTGAGCGTCGAGCCTGCCTGCCGCTGGGCGTTGGCGCCGTCGACCGCGGCGGCGGTCGATTTCAGCCCGACCCCGCCGACATAGGCGAGCACGTCGCCGGTGGCGTTGTCGAGGACGACCACCGCGCCGTCGCGCACCCGATCGGCACCGAGCCCGGCGAGCTGGCGGCGCATCGCGACGATCGCTGCGCCCTGGATGCGGCGGTCGATCGTCGTCGTCACGCGCTTGCCCGGCGCGTCGAGCAGGCGCACGGCGAGGTGCGGCGCGAGGGCGGGGTCGAAGCGCGCGGCGCGCTCGCCCGACACCAGAGTCGCGGCGGCGGCGCGCAGCGGGGCGCAGTCGTCGTCACGCGCGAGGCGACAGGCGCGCCGCCCGAGCACCCCGGCATCGGCCGCCGGATTGGGGAGCAGCGCTGCGAACAGCACGGCGTCGGTGCGCGTCATCTGTGCCGGGGGCTTGCCGAACAGGCTGCGCGCGCCGGCGCCGACCCCCTGCACCTCGCCGCGCAGCGGCACGAGGTTGAAATAGGCCTCGAGCATCTGTTCGCGGGTCCAATGCGATGCGAGCGCCTGCCCGGCGCGCATCTGGCGAAGCTTCGCGCGCCAGCCGCGCTGCCCCGGCTGTGCGAGTTCGGGCGCGAGGAAGGCGGCGAGCTGCATCGGCAGCGTCGAGGCACCGCGCGATCGGCCGCCGCCCCAGCGCGCGCGGGCCGCGCTCGCCATCGCGAGCCAGTCGACGCCGCCGTGCGACCAGAAGCGTTTGTCCTCTGCCGCGACCACCGTATCGCGCAGCGCGGAATTGATCGCCGCCAGCGGCACCCACGCCGTCCGCCGCCGTTCGAAATCGACGCGCTTGCTGTCGAGAAGGCGGCCGTCGCGGTCGTAGAGCCACGCCTCGCTGGGCTTCCAGCCGGCGCGCACCGTTTCGTAATCGGGCATCGCGGGCGGGCGGGTGAGAAGGTGCGCGATCGTGACGAGAACGAGCATGGCAAGTGCGGTCCACAGCAAGGCGTTGCGCCAGCGGCGTTTGCGGGGGACGTGTTCAGTCATCGTCGGACTGCGAACTTGCGATGCGCGCCATCATCACGGCGATGGAAAGATGCGCTTCAGCTCCATCACTCCGCCGCCACCGTCAGCGGTGCGTTCGGCCACTGGCCGCGGATCGCGGGCGAATACATCGCCTCGACCCGCGTCGCGGGCAGGGTGAAGCGGCCCGATCCGTTGAGCCGCACGACATATTCGACCGCGTGCTTGCCCGCGGGCATCCAGCCGAAATAGCCGCGCCAGCTGTCGCGCCCGCGCTCGACATAGCTTGGCTGCCAGCCCGACCCGCTGGCCTGATCGGCAAGCATTTCGGACTGGCCGCCGAGATTGCCGACGATCGTCGCGCCGGGCGGGATCGGATCGTTGACGATCACCCATGTCCGGCCCGCGGCCGCGGTGATCTCGATCCGCACCTTGACGACGTCGCCGCGCGTCAGCCGGTCCTTGTTCGCCGCCTTGACGATGTGCATCGACCGCTTGATGCGATAGCCGGCGTTGAGCGGTTCCTTGAGCGGCACTGCCGCCCGGACGCGGACGGTCGCCCATGGCGCTCCGCTGCCCTGGTGGGCGAGCGTCATCGGCGCGGCGGCGAGCGGAAGGCGCAGCGGCGCGGCGTCGGCGGGCAGCGGCCAGCCTTGCGACGCGCTGGCGCCCGCGAGGCCGACGGTGGTGGTGCCGGTGATCGCGCTCGCCGGATAGAGATCGGCGAAGCGGCGCACCGTCACTGCGCCCCAGGCGTTGGCGGGAGTGGTGTCCCAATGGCCCTTGCGCTGGCGCTGCGCGACGCCGACCATCAGCCGGCCCGCGTCGTCTTCCCAGCCCTTGCGGCCGAGCACGGCTTCGAGCGTCTTGATCGCCATCTCGTCGCCGCTCGTCATCATCCACCATGGCGCCTTCGCGTCGTCGACGAGGTCGAGACGCATGCCTTCGTAGACGAGCCGCTTGCGCAGTTCGGCCTCGGCGGCGGTGCGCAGCGCGGCCGCGCCCCGGACGCCCGGCGTCCGCTCGATCGCGACGAGCCAGTCGGCGAGCGTGCCGGTCGCCATGTCGGCGGGCGCCATGTCGATCGCGGCCACCAGCGCGGGGCTGGCCGCATTATTGCGCGCGAGCGCCGCCAGCGCGGCAACGCGCACCGGCCGGATGTCGTAGGGACCATATCCCTTCCGGGTCAGCCGTCCCTCGACGACCGCCTGCAGCGCCTTGACCATCTTTGTCTTCGATGCCTCGGGGATCGCGAAGCCGTTCGCTGCGGTAATCGCGAGGACATAGGCGGTCAGCTCGGGCGAGCCTTCCAGCCGGCTGCTCGGCCAATAGCGCAGCAGGCCGTCGTCATCGAGATAGGTCGGCATCGCGCCCGCGAGCGCTTGCCAGCGGCCGAGGTCGCCGAGCGCGACCGCGCGCGAAGTCGATTGCTCGAAACAGTCGTAGGGGTAGATCGCCATATAGTCGCGCACCCCGGCAAGCGGCGGCGCGAGCGTGCCCGCCAGCGCGATGTCGACGGTGCCGCCGGGCAGAGCCCCCGCCGGAATGGCGATCGGCAATGACGTGTCCGACCCGACGCGCAACAGGCTGGCGGCCCATGTCTCGACCGGCACGGCGGGTTCGACCTGCTGCGCGAAAACCAGCCGGTCGCGTTGCCGGCCGTTCTTCGACACCGCCTCGATCGTCCATTCAAGCGGTCCCGATTCGGCGGGGGCGGTCATCGACCAGCTGATCGGCACCGCGCCGCCCGCCGGGATGGTGACGGTCAGCGACTGGCCGGTCGCCACCGCGGGCGACAGCGTCGGGGTCGCAACGACCTCCATCGGTCGGTCGGTGCCGTTGCGCAGCGTGAAGCGCGCGTCATAGGTGTCGCCGGTGCGCACCAGCTCGGGAAGCCCGGCAAAGACCGCGAGGTCCTGCACGGTGCGCACGCTCGTTTCGCCGGTGCCGAAATATTGCGCGCCGTCGGTGGCGATCGCGACGAGGCGGAAGCCCGACAGATTGTCGGACATGGGCACCTCGACCGTCGCACGGCCCTTTGCGTCGAGCGGGACATGCCCCTTCCACAGCAGGACGGGACGGAAATCCTCGCGCGTCAGGCCGCTGAGGTCGCCGCCGCCGCCTCCGCCGGGGGCGAGTGTTTTGCGGCCATAGTGGCGTTTGCCGACCACCTGCATCTGCGCGGTCGAGGTCAGCACGTCGAGCGTGCGGTCGCCCATCATCGCGTCGAGCAGCGCCCAGCTGTCGTTCGGCGCGAGCTGGAGCAGCGCCTCGTCGACCGCGGCGAAGGCGACGTCGGCGCCCGCGGCGGGCTTGCCGTTCGGGGTCCTGACCTCGATCGCCACCTTCGCGGTTTCGCGCACCGCATATTTGTCCTTGTCGGCCTTCACCTTGACGCCGAGCCGGTGGCCTTCCCAGCCGACCTTGATCCGCGCGATGCCCATGCGATAGGCGGGCTTGGCGAGATCGACGAGCGCGGTCGGCGGCGCGCCCTCGCTGTTTTCGATGCGGAAGCCGACCGCGCGCTTCATCTTGCGGAACCAGCTTTCGCCGCCGGTCACGCGCCCGCGCACCGCCATCACCGAGACATAGACGTCGGGGGCATAGGTCGCGGGCAGCTTGACCTTCACCACCGGGTCGGTGCCCTTCAGCGGCGTGACGAAGCTCGACAGCACGCCCTCGCGCTCGACGGTGACCAGCGCCGTCGCCTCGCGGAAGGGCATGCGGACCTGGAAGGTCGCGGTGTCGCCCGCGGCGTAGCGCGGCTGTTCGGCGATCACGTCCATGCGGTCGCCATTATCGCCGCCGAACCACCAGTCGTCGTCGCCCGCGAGCCAGACCGAGCGAACCGCGCGCGCTTCGTTGCCGTCGGCGTCGGTCGTCGTCGCGACCACCGTGACCTCGCCCGAGACGCCGGGCGCCATCGCGCAGCTCGCGCGGCCGAGACTGTCGGTCGTCGCGCTGCACGCGGCATCGAGCTTCGTCGTGCGCATCTGGTTGTCATAGGCGTAGAAACCGCCGATCAGCCGCCGCCGCGCGGTGATGATCTCGCGATTGTAGAGGGTCACCGCGACGCGCTGGCCGCCGATCGGCTTGCCGTCCAGATCGAGCGCGATGAATTTCAGGCGCAGGTCGTTGTCGCGCATCAGCCAGCCGTCGGTCTTGACCCCCAGCCGCACCGCCGACGGATAGAGGGTGATGCGCCGGCTGCTGGTCAGCGTCTCGCCGTTCGCATCCTGATAATCCATCTCGACCGCCATCTGGGTCGGCCGGACGATCGGCTGGTCGACGACCACGCTCGTCGACGCGGTACCGTCGGCGCCGAGGGTGATCGGCACCGACCGCGCGAGCGGCATGTCGGCTTCGGGTTCCTCGCCGCTGTCGTCGAGTTGGACCACCCCTTCGCGGACCGGCTGGCCGTCGAAGTCCCAGTCGCGATAATCCTCGGGCGGCGACCAGCGCGGGGTGAAGGCGGTGCGCACCTCGACGGGCAGGTTCCCGGCGGGACCGCCCGACAGATAGCCGACGAACAGCGCCAGCGGCACCGCGGTCGGGCGGACGAGCGCCGATTTGGGCCCGGTGACCGTCGCCTTCATCGTCGGCAGGCGATATTCGTCGACGCGGATCGACGCGTCGCTCCAGATCGTCTTGTCCTCGCCATCCTTGTCCTTGGTGACGAAGACGAGGTCGTAGTCGCCCATCGGCGCCGAGGCGGGAACGTTCCATATCGTGTCGCCGCTGCCGCTCGCGTCGATGGCGAAGGGCATTTCGAACTCGGTGTCGGAGCCGCGATGGACGAGGCGGAGCCGGCCCGCCATCGGCTGCGGAACCGCGAAGCCCGTGCCCACGGGGCGGCGCAGGATATGCTTCATGTTGACCGTCTCGCCCGCCTTGACGAGCGCGCGGTCGAACAGGGTGTGGAGGATGTCGCCGCGTTCGGACCAGCCATAGGGCAGGTCGAAGTCATAGGGGCGGATGCCGCTGCCCCAGTCGGTGAGGGTGAAGCTGAAATCGTCGCCCGCGCGCGCGGTGACCATCAGCGCATGGCCTTCGCTGTTCGACGGGTCGGCGTCCGTGTCGCAGCTCGACCAGGTTTCGGGCTGCGGCAGGCCTTTCGGGAAGGCGAGGCGGCCCGCCTTGTCGGCGGTGCCGCGTGCGAGCAGGCGGCCGGTGCAGCTGTCGCTGACGCGAATTTCCGCACCCGCGACGGGCAGGCCGGTGTCGAGCGCCGTCACCCAGGCGAGCGAGCTTTCGCGGCCCCATTTGAAATGCACCGCCATGTTGGTGACGAGCGCGGCGGTCGCGACATAGCGCGTCGCCTTGCGCCCGAGCAGCGCGGCGCCGAGTTCGGGGCTCGCGATCTCGACGACGTGAAAGCCCTTTTCGGTCAGGGGGATGCCGACGACCTCGAAGTCCTTGCCGCCGCCGGGGGGCGACAGCGTCAGGTCGCGGCGCTCGCCGCCCGCCGGCGCGCCGTCGAACACCGATGTCGTGCCGGTGTAATTGACGGTAACCTCTTCGCCGCGCGCGTTCTTTTCCTCGCGATAGTCGGTGTCGTCGGCGTCGTCGACGCGCTTCAGCCAGCGCGCGACCGCCGCATCGTCGTCGCCGACCTTCAGCGCGGTCGCCGGTATCCTGAGGTTCGCCTGGACGAGCGACGATTCGACCCCGCGCACCGTGACGGGCAGCACGCCGCCCTCCTTCGCCTCCAATATGCCGAAGCTCGCGGCGAACTTGACCAGCGGCGGGGCGCGGTCGATGTGGAATTTCAGCGGGAAGTTCGACGCGTTGGCGAGCTTGCGGCCGCTCTGGTCGACGACGTCGGCGGGCAGGGTCAGCGTCGCGTCGACATTCTGCGGCAGCGGCCCGGCGAAGCGGACCTGGGTCAGCCACCGATCATTGGCATCGTCGGCGTCGGCTTTCGCGGTCAGGCGCTTGCCATCGGCGGTGGCGAGCGTCGCGGCGAGTGCGGTCTCGCGCGCCACCGGCGAGGCGAACTTGACCACGACGTCCTTGATCGGGTTGCAGCCCGCCTGCGGATTGACGCGGCTGCACGCCATCTTGGCGGTGAAGGCCGGGCGCACATTATAGTCGAAGCGCTGGTCGCGACCGGCGGTACGGCCGGGGACGCCGGCCTGCTGGATGCGGGCATCCCAGACGAGCGCCATCTCGCGGCCCGGCGGCAGCGGCCGGCGGCACTTGACCGGCACGATGCGATCGAGCGCGGCGTCACGATCGGCGCCGGCCGCGGGCAGGCGCAGCGGCAGGCCGGCGTCATAGGCGAAGGACTGGCGCGACCAGTCGCCGTCGCCGAGCCCGGTCAGAATCCGCTCTGCGGTATCGCGCGGCAGCACGTCGACCGGAATCTTCTCTCCGATCCCGTCGACCGCGCAATAGGCGAAGCGGCCGACCGAAGCGCGGTCGGCGGCGACGTTGGTGGCGACGAGGAAGAGCTGATCCTCCTCGATCCCGTCATAGGTCCCCCCGGCGAGCACGGCGCGCGCCGACGGACCGCCGGTGTCGATCGCGAAGCGGCCGTTGCCGACGACCGAAACGCCGCGCGCGGTGGCGAGGTCGGAGCGCAGTTCGACGTGGCAACGCTTGCCGCCGGGCAGCGGCGCGTCGAATTCGAGCACCCACGTCCGCGTATCGACCCAGCGTCCGGTGCCGGGTACCTTGCAGTCATGGGTGGCGGGCGCCTTCGCGCGCGGATCGCCGAGCGGCACCATGTCTTCGGAGAAACGCAGTGTGAAGCGGCTGATCGCGCCGTCACCGCCGCTGGCGCTGCCCGGCGTCGCGAGCGTGACCTGCGGCACCGTGTCGCCGCCCGCCGCCGCGAGCGCGAGACCGAGCGGAACCAGCAGGGCCAGCCGCATCTTTCCGGCCAAGCGTGCGCCCAGCCCCTGCCATCGCTGCATCATCGCCTCAACTCTCCTGCGCCGGCTGGCGTATCTATCCTGCTGGAAACAGGGGCAGGAGTCCACCCGCTGCCGCGCAGCGCACAGGATCCGCCACGCACGGCGTCATCGCTGTGATCGCGATCATTGCGAGGCGGTGGGGGTGCTGTCCTGGAGCGTGATGACATCGAATGGAGATGACATCGAATGGAATCGTCATTGCGAGCGGCGAAGCCGCGCGGCAATCCAGAGCAGGCATAAACCGCTCTGGATTGCTTCGCTCCGCTCGCAATGACGAAGGGGGTCAATCCAAAATCATCAGAGTTTAGAGCATTGAGCCTTAAATCTGCCGGATAAGGGTCGTTGCAGGTTTATGGCACGCCGCGCTATGGCCTGTGGAGATTCAGTTTTTCCGCAAAACAAAACCAGGTTCTCCCGCGAAGGCGGGAGCCCAGAGTGGAGGAAATCAGGGTTTGCGTCCCACCGCACTGGGTCCCCGCCTTCGCGGGGACACGCCCCTATGCGTCCGCAAGCGCCCGAATCCCCACAGGCCCTAGCGGACGAGCATCGGGCCGAGCCCATGTCCGCCGAACAGGTGGACGTGCAGGTGCGGCACCTCCTGCCCGCTGTCGGGACCGACATTGGCGAGCAGGCGATAGCCGGGTTCGACGAGGCCGAGGTCGCGCGCGATCTTTCCCACCGCGCGAACGAAGCCCGCGATTTCGGCGTCGCTCGCGCGCGCCGAGAAATCGTCCCAGCTGACATAGGCGCCCTTGGGAATCACCAGGATATGCGTCGGAGCCTGCGGGTTGATGTCGTGAAAGGCGAGTGCATGCTCGTCCTCGTAGACGGTCTTCGCGGGCAGTTCGCCGCGCAGGATGCGGGCGAAGATGTTACCGTCGTCGTAGGGCAGCGTCGCGTCGATCGCCATGTCGGGGGCTCCTATGATTGTCGGGCGGCTTTTTCGGCGTGGCCCGAGACGCCGTCGCGCCGGTCGAGCTCGGCGGCGATCGCATCCCAGCCGAGGCCCCGCTCGGCGAGCAGAACCGTCAGGTGAAAGACGAGGTCGGTCGCCTCTCCGGCCAGCGCCGTCCGGTCTTCGGCCAGCGCCGCGATGACGGTCTCGACCGCCTCTTCCCCCAGCTTTTGCGCGATCTTCGCCGGACCTTTGGCGGCGAGGCTGGCGACATAGGAGGAGGCGGCGGTTCCCGAATCGAGCCGCTCGCGCACGGTCGCCTCCAGACGCGACAGCGCGGCGCCGATCGGCGGCGTGTCGGGTGTCAGGCTTGTCGTTCCGCTGCTCATGATGCGACCGTTAGCGGCGCCGTCGCGACACAGCAAGGCGGCCCGGCGGGCGATGGGAAGCAGGTGTCGCATTTCTGCCACAGCTGCCACTTTTTTTCCGGCGAAACGGATAGTCAATTCGCGTTAGGCATTTATACCGAAGTCGTGGGGCAAAACACGGGATCGCGCATGCGATTCAGACAACCGGGGATGCAGTATGAAAATTGGAACAAGGACGTCGGCGATCCTGACCGCAACGGCATCGCTGATCGCGATCACCATGTCGGCCGCGCCGGCACAGGCGCAGCAGGCGGAGGATTGCTCGGCCTATGACACGCAGGCCGAGCGCGATGCCTGCGCCGAGCGCGTCAACACGACCGTCGCGAGGCCGGACAGCGTCAGCAGCGACGACGGGGCCATCATCGTCACGGGCTCGCGCATCCGCAAGAGCGAATTCAACAGTCCCGACCCGATCCAGATCATCAACCCCGACCTGGGGCAGAAGCAGGGCCAGAACCAGCTTGCCGACATCCTCCAGTCGTCGCCGGTCGCGGCGGGCTCGATCCAGATCACCTCGGCGATTTCGAACAGCTTCGTCACCAACGGCGGTGCCGACGCGCAGACCGTCTCGCTGCGCGGTCTCGGTGCCGAGCGCACGCTGGTGTTGCTCAACGGTCGCCGCGCCGGCCCGGCGGGCGTCCGCGGTGCGGTGTCGTCGTTCGACCTCAACGTGCTGCCGCTGTCGGTCGTCAAGCAGGTCGAGGTGCTGAAGACCGGCGCCTCCTCCATCTACGGCTCCGACGCGGTCGCGGGCGTCGTCAACATCCTGACCAAGACCGACACCGACGGCTTCGAGGTCGGCGGCTTCACCTCGGTTCCGGTGCACGGCGGCGGCGAAACCTATGATTTCAACGTCACCTGGGGCAAGCGCTTCGACCGCGGCCATGTGCTGGCGACGGTCGATTATTACCAGCAGCAGAATCTGCGCCGGAACGACCGCAAGTTCCTGGGCTGTCAGGAGGAATATCTGACGCGCGAGGACGGAACGCGCGCCGACATCGTCGATTTCCGCACCGGCAAGCCGGCGTGCAACGGCATCATCGGCAACCTGATCCTGACCAACAATGATTTCAGCGGCGATCCGATCGTCAACGACGACGGCGACCTTGTGGGGTTCCAGCCGACGCTGCTGGCCCCCAACGGCCAGCAACTGTTCATCGGCCAATATGGATCGCAATTCGGCCAGGTCGGCATTTCGTTCAACGATTACGGGGCGTTCGGTATATCCGCCCCGACCGATTTCTTTGGGCTGAACTTCGACGGTCCGTCGACCGGCGCGACGAATCAGTATCTGCCGCTCGAGCAGATGTCGGACGTGTTCTCGAAGGTCACGCGTCTCACCGGTTATCTCGACGCGTCCTACGAACTGACCGATAATGTCGAAATCTACACCGAACTGCTGTTCAACAACCGCAAGTCCTACAACAACAGTTTTCAGCAGGTCAGTGTGTTCCAGTTCACGGGCGATTCGACCCGAACCGGGGCCCTGCCGGTTCCCATCACCCTGCTGTTCTGCGACCCGTCGGTGTATAACTGCACGCCCGGCGACCTCGGCGATCCTTTCAACACCGAATTTACCGGGGCTTTCCTGCTCCGCCCGCTGGTTCTGACCAAATCGGACTTCAGCACCGACGTCGACTATTATCGCGGCGTGCTGGGTCTGCGCGGTGACTTCGGCGGCTTGCTATCGGGCTGGAACTGGGACGTCTACGGCCAGTACAGCCGGTCGGACGCCAAATATACGCAGGATGTCGTCTATCAGGATTCGCTCGATTCGCAGACCTTTCGCACCCGGTCGTGCGTCGGGCTGACGACGGCGATCCGCGGCGTGCCGTGCATCGACATCGACTTCACCGATCCCAGGGTCCTGAACGGCGATTTCACGCCGCAGGAACGCGCCTTCCTGTTCGGCAAGGAAACCGGCCGCACGCTGTTCACCCAGACATCGGCCGAAGCCACCGTCGCCGGCGACCTGTTCGAACTGCCCGCGGGCAAGGTCGGCGCGGCATTCGGCGCGCAAATCCGGCAGGACAAGATCAACGATACGCCGGGCGAGGTGACGCTGGCGGGCAATGCCGCGCTGCGCACCTCGTCGGGGATCACCGCCGGCAAGACGGTCAGCAAGGAAGTCTTCGGCGAACTCCAGATTCCGCTGATCCACGACACGCCGTTGATCCAGCGCCTGACGCTGTCGGGCGCCGGCCGCTATACCAGCGTCGACGCCACGCGCCGCGACGGGGTGAAGGACAGCTTCAGCGACGCGACGTGGAAAGCCGGGCTCGACTGGGAGGTCACCGACTGGCTGCGCTTCCGCGGCACCTGGGGCACCTCGTTCCGCGCGCCCGCGCTGTTCGAACTGTTCCTCGAGAACCAGACGGGCTTCCGCGATCAGCAGGATATCGACATCTGCCTCAACGCCGCGACCAAGCTTGCCGCGGGTACGATGAGCTAGCGAGTCTACGACAATTGCATCGCGGCGGGCGTTCCAGCCAATTTCACCGGCGCGACGGGATCGGCGACCGTGGTGTCGGGCGGTGGCATCGGGCAGCTCAAGCCCGAAACCTCGACCGCCAAGACGGCGAGCGTCGTCCTGACGCCCGACCTGTCGGGCGTGCTGTGGAGCGGCCTCAAGACCAGCCTCGCGGTCGATTATTTCGACATCAAGGTGAAGGACGAGATCACGACGCTTGGCGCCGCGAGCATCATCAGCGGCTGCTACAATTCCGAGTTCGGGCTCGACGATCCGCTCTGCGACCTGATCACGCGCGCGCCGTCGGGCCCCGAGGAGCATAATATCACCGATGTGCGCGACACCTATGTGAACATCAACCGCCAGCGCAACCGCGGCATCGACGTGACGCTGCTGCTCGACCAGGACCTCGGCAACCTCGGCTCGCTGGCGTTCCGTGCGCAGATGACGTGGCAGATCGAGGACAAGGTCGCGCTGTTCGACGGCTTCGTGATCGACGACAATGGCGAGGCCGGCGATCCGAAATGGGTCGGCGATTTCAACCTCGCGTGGGAAAAGGGGCCGTGGACGCTCTTCTACGGTCTCGACGTGATCGGCGGCACATCGAACCAGCAGGACCTGCTCGACGAGCAGGGCAGCGCATGCCGTACCTCGATCTTCCGCCCCGGCGGCACCTTCTGCCCCGACACGCGGCTGGCGCCGACCTTCTATCATTCGATGTCGGTGACGCGCGATGTCGCCGACCGTTTCGAGATCACGGTCGGCGTGGCGAACATCTTCGACACCGCCCCGCCGCGGGCGTCGACGATCTACACCAGCGTTTCGGCCCTCGGCCAGGCGCCGGTGTTCGGTTCGCAATATGATTATCTCGGCCGCCGGGTGTTCCTGCGCGCCAGCGGCCGCTTCTGACACGCGCCGCCACGGAAGCATCGGGCGGCGGGAGCGATCCCGCCGCCCTTTTTATGCCCGCGGCGGGCGAAGCATGCTGGACAAGCGGCGCCGGCTCTGGTCGAACGGCGCGCATGGCGGACGTCAAGCTTCATCCCGACTGGCTCGCACGGATCGGCGGCGAGTTCGATCAGCCCTATATGGGCGCGCTCAAGCAGTTCCTCGCCGACCAGCGGGCGAAGGGAAAGCGCGTCTATCCAAGGCCGCGCGACTGGTTCGCGGCGCTTGACGCGACGCCGCCGCAGGACGTGCGCGTCGTCATCCTGGGGCAGGACCCCTATCACGGCCCCGGGCAGGCGCATGGCCTGTGCTTCTCGGTCCAGCCGGGGGTCCGCGTGCCGCCGAGCCTCGTCAACATCTACAAGGAGATGCAGAGCGACCTCGGCATCCCGCCGGCGCGCCACGGCTATCTGAAACACTGGGCCGAACAGGGTGTGCTGCTGCTCAACAATTGCCTGACCGTCGAGGCGGGGCAGGCCGCCTCGCACCAGGGCAAGGGGTGGGAGCGTTTCACCGACGCCGCGGTCGCCGCGGTCGCCGCCGACCCCGCACCCAAGGTCTTCATCCTGTGGGGCAGCCATGCGCAGCGCAAGGCCGCGAACGTGCCGGGGCTGGGACCGGGCACGCCGCATCTGATCCTGCGCGCGCCGCACCCGTCGCCGCTGTCGGCGTCGAACGGCTTTTTCGGATCGCGGCCGTTCAGCCAGGCGAACGCCTTTCTGGCGGAGCACGGCCGCGGCACTATCGACTGGCGCCTGCCCGAGACGGCGGAGGTCGCCGCCGGCTGACCGCCGCATCGCGCGGACGAATCGATCAGAGTGAGCGAAAGCGTGCGTTGGCGCGGCGCCGTGCATCGGGTCTACCCCATGCCCTTGCCCCGCTGGAGACGCGCCGATGCCGACCGACCTGATGAAGACGCTGACCTATTTGTCGCTGCACCTAGCGATCGGCTTCGGCGTTGCCTATGCGCTGACGGGATCGGTCCGGGTGGCGGGCGGAATCGCACTGATCGAGCCGTGCATCAACGCCGTCGCCTTCTTCTTCCATGAAAAGGCGTGGCGCCGCGCCGATGCGATGCGAATCGCCGTGCCCGCCCGACTGCGCGGGAACCCCGGCTGCCCCGGCGCCGTTGCACTGCTGTGTCGATGAAGGAGAAGAAGCATGACGGTGAACAGCGCAAGCGCCCGCTACGAAGGGCTGGGCAAGGACGGCAAGGGCCATATCTGGACCAAGCGCGGCACGCTCGATGGCGCGCCCTACGGTTTCGCCTCGCGCTTCGAGGACGGGCCGGGCACCAACCCCGAGGAACTGATCGCCGCGGCGCATGCCGCCTGCTTCACCATGGCGCTGTCCTTTGCGCTGGCGCGCGCCGGCCATAGCGACGGCCAGCTCGACACGCGCGCCGACGTCACGCTGGGCAAGGACGGCGATGGCTTCGCGGTGACGAAATCGGCGCTGACCCTGACCGCGAAGGTGCCCGGGATCGACGCCGACGCCTTTGCCGCGATCGCGGCCGATGCCAAGGCCAATTGCCCGATTTCGAAACTGCTGAACTGCGAGATCACACTCGACCACAGCCTCGAAGGCGGGTGAGCGCCGCGGTTCAGCCGGCGCCGAACTGGCAGTTGCCCTTGCGCCTTTCCTCCTTGCCGCCGGCGAGGAACCAGCGCGCATCGCTCGCCGACGCCGCTTCGTCATAATAGCAGACGTCGGTCGCGCCGGTCGCGGGATCGACCAGCACCGCCCATTGGTGCGGTCCGCAATTATGTTGCTGGCACGCCCAGGCCATGACCTTGCCGTCGTGCATCTCGATCGGCGCCGCCGGACCTTCCAGCGTCTGGATGGCCTTCAGCACCTTCGCGTCCTTCACCGTCGCGGCGAGCCCCGCCTTGACCGCGGGATGATCGTCCCACGCGACGCCATCGACCTTGTCGAACGGATATTTGCCGACATAGGCGGCGAGGTTCTTCGCGTCGCCGGCTTTCGCGGCAGGCGCCGCGTCGGTCGGCGCGGGCACTGCCGCAGCTTCCGACGGCGCCGCCGGCTGATCGGCAGCGGCCTGCGCGTCAACGCCTTGCGCATCGATGGGGGGCGGTGGAGCGGCATCGTCGCCCGAGCCGCAGGCGGCGAGCGCGAGCAAGGCGGCTCCGGCGAGCGCGGGAAAGACTGGCAGGCGGCGGATTAGCGTCATGGCAGGTCCCCTTTCGCGGGCGATCATGCCACGGCCCGGCCGCCGCCGATACTCTTTTCCGCCGGCCGCAGCGCCCTAGGACGGATCGACATTCAGAGGATGGCGAGCCGAAATGGTGGATTTGCGAGACCCGGAGCGCAGCGTGCTGATGGCACGTGAGCACCGGAAGCTCGCAAAGCCGCCATTTGCAGGCCGCCAGAGCTGAATGTCGATCCGTCCTAGCGGCAGCGCACGTCGTCGTTGCCGCCCTTGTCGATCGCACGGCCCGCGACCGCGCCGCCGATCGCGCCGAGCACGGTGCCGAGCGTCTTCGAATCGCCCGGCGCGATGACGTTGCCCAGCGCGCCGCCGGCGATGCCGCCGATGATCAGCCCGGTCGTGCCGTCGGAGCGCTTGCAATAATAGCGCCCGTCGCGCCCGCGATAGATGCGGTCGCCCTTGCCGAGGCGGCGCTCGCGGTAATCGCCGTCGCGATAATGGTCGTCGGCATACCAGCCGCCGCCGCGGCGCGGTCCGTCGTCATAGCCATAGCCGGTCGAGGCGCAGCCGCCGGCGAGCGCGGTCGCGGCGACGAGCGGGGCGAGCAGAAGCTTGTTCATGGGACATTCCTTTGCAGGTGGGCCGCGGGACGGCGGACTTTCTGCCTGATAGACACGCGGGAGCGGCCCGAAGTTCCGGCGGCGGCCGTTTTTCGCCCCGCGCCCTTATCGCTTGACCTCAAGCGCGGTTGAGCTTGCATCAGGGGGGCAGACGATTCGCGAGACGGAGATCTGCCATGCTGTACCGCCCGACATTCGAAGCCTCCGACGGTCCCGCCGCCGCGCGCCCGGCGCCGGGCGGCGACCTGTTGCCGCGCTATTTCGCCCGCATCGGCTACGACGGGCCGGCCGAGCCGACGCTGGCGGTGCTGCGCGCGCTGCACGCCGCGCATATCGCGGCGATTCCGTTCGAAGCGATCGACGCGCTGGTCGAGGGCAATGTCGACATCGGCGCCGAAGCGGTGGCCGCGAAGCTGATCGAAGGCGGGCGCGGCGGCTATTGCTTCGAGCAAAACGGCCTGTTCCTGCGCGTGCTGCGCGCGATCGGCTTCGAGGCCGAGGGCCTGCTCGGCCGCGTGCGCTGGCTGCGCGACCCGGCCGCGCCGCCCGCGCCGCGCAGCCATATGGTGGTGCGCGTCCGCGTCGACGGGCGCGCCTGGCTGGCCGATGTCGGTTTCGGGTCGGCGGTGCCGCCCGCGCCGCTGGCGATGGACGGCGCGGCGCCGCAGCCGACCGCGCACGAAAGCTATCGCGTCGCGCGCGGCGACGCGGGCAGCGGTATATGGGAGGTGTCGATCGCGATCGGCGACGACTGGGCGCCGCTCTACGACATCGACGACGCGCCCGCGCCCGCGATCGATTACGAGGTCGCCAACTGGTACACATCGACCCACCCCGATTCGCATTTCCGCCACCAGCTGATCGCCGCGCGCACCACCGCCCGCGCGCGCTATGCGCTGCGCGACAACCGGCTGACGATCCGCCACGCCGACGGGTCGAGCGAGCGGCGCTATCTGACCGCCGATGCGATCGAAGCCGCGCTCGTCGAACTGTTCGGCCTGGCGGTGCGGCCGCACTGGCGTGCGGCGATCGAGCGCGCCGCGACCGCGGAGGTCGAGGGGTAGGGGTCCGGCCCGCGCCGGCGAACGAAGGAAAGCGGGCCCCGCGACTGGCCCGCGACGACAATGGTGCGGGCAAGGCCTGCGCCTCCGCCGAACCGCCGCGCGTCAGCCCGCGTCGGAGCGGAGCGGCCAGCGGCCGCGTTCGACATGGGTGGTCTTGCCGACGATGCTTTCGGTCAGGATGATCTCGTCGACCGTCCAGCCGATCGGCGCGATCGTCTGCGCGCCCAGCCGGTCGCCGCGATAGTTGATCGTGACGTGCGGTTCGGGCGTGGTGCCGTCCATGATCGGCGCCTTCGCGGCCAGCATATGGTTGACCAGCGCCTTCTGGAACGCCCGCGCCCCGGCCAGCGGATCGCGCGTCCGCAGCGTCACCGCCTTGCGGTTCTCGATCCGGTCGAAGCGGAGCGGGAAGGGCGGTGCGACGAAGCTGTCCAGCGCGGCGACGGTCGCGGGCAGCCAGTCGGGCGGCGCATAATGCAGGTCGTAGAGCGAGATGAGCGTGACATGGAGAAGGTGGGGGCCGCGCGAAGGATCGTTGCGCGGCAACGCGGCGATCTGCGCCTGCACCTCCGGCGGCGGCTTCGCCATGACGTAGAGGGGGTTCCGGGCGCGCATGGGTGGGAGTGTAGCATGGTGTGGGGCGTAAGGGCATTGCCGGCGCGAGTTATTACAGCTTTCAGGACAAATGGTCTGTCTATTCGCTCCTCTGCGCTGTGCCGTCTTTTGCACATGAGAGTAGGTTAAGACGCATTCTGTTGGCCTTGAAAATGCGAAAAGAAACGATCATTCTCGATAGCTGTAGGGGAGGCAAGGCGCAATGAAGATAAGCAAAATAAGAATTCGTTCCTTTAAAAATATAGAAGATGTCACGCTCGATCTAGACGACATGAATCTCTTGGTTGGAGGAAATAATGCAGGAAAATCTTCATTTATCCAAGGAATACATTTCACTATTAGTGCTCTTAGATCTGCAAAAATGCACGGTAAGAGCGCCAATATGCCTGCCAGTACTTTAGGGGTAAATCAATTTACTTTTTTACCAACTCAAGAAATTATGGAAATAAATCATTGGTTTCCAATGACGCAGGACTATGGTCCCAAGTTTGACTTTGAGTATTTCGACGAAGACGGAGACCTTCAAGATTTTCGTTTATCTCTTTATCGAGGAAAAAACGCAAACGTATCGCTAAATTTTCCTAAGGGCTCCCCATTTTTTCGCGCTGCATCTGACGTCAGGGCGCCGTTCTCCGTATACGTTCCGGGGCTTGCTGGAATTCCGTTGGCCGAGGAGCGGAGAGCAAACTCGATCGTCCAAACTGGCATTGCGCAAGGGGATGCGAATCTTTTTCTTCGAAACGTACTGCACAGACTGGAAAAAGAGCCGCTTCAAATGCAGGCGCTTCGTACTTTAATGAGAAACATATTCCCGAATTTTGCGGTCGAAACGAAATTCGACGAAAATGTGAATCAATTCATCTCTTCTAAGGTTAGGTTGGGGGGTACTTGGACGCCGCTAGAAATGGCTGGAACCGGCTGTTTGCAGGCTTTGCAGCTTGCTGCTTACGTGATTCTCTATGAGCCAAAATTACTACTGTTAGACGAGCCCGATGCTCATCTTCATCCCGGCAATCAGAAGCTACTCGTAGAGCTTTTGTTTTCGTTATCTGAAACCGCGGGGACGCAAATCATTCTCGCTAGCCATTCCCGTCACGTATTTGACTCCATAAAAAACAACCCGTTAGGCTCCGTTTATTGGCTAAGCGATGGAAGTTTGGTCGAAGATTTGGACGCTGACGTGGGGCTTCTTTTGGAACTCGGTGCTCTTGATCGATTTGAGGAGCTAAGAAACGATGAACCCAAGGTCCTTGTATTTGCCGAAGACGAAAAGACGAAAAAACTTGAAATCCTGCTTCAGTCTAACGGTTGGGATATGGAGAAGTGTAAGTTTGTTTCGTTTAACGGAGTAGATAACCTTGAGGCAACTAAGATAGTTGTGGAGTATTTTTTAAGCATGAACGAGGAGTCAAAGGTTTTCATTTACAGAGATGGAGATGGAATGACTCCAGATGAGAGAATTTGGGCGCTTAAGAGGTATGAAAATGTACTTCCCGACAGGTGCAAGATGTTCATATCTACACTTACAGATATTGAGCACTTTTTCTGTGGACCGGATCATGTCGCGGAAATCTGCGAAATCGATGAAGACGAGGCTTTTGCGATAGTTGAAGGGGTTATTGACGAAAATCAAGCGAAGCTATCTTCAAAAATGACGAGAAAGAGAGAGGATTTGAAGTTCAAAATTCTAAGGAACTTTCAAGGCAGGGCGAATATTGACAATATTATTGGTGATAGGGTCAGCTTCCACTACTCTCTTGGTAAAATTTTACTTCCACAAATCGAAGGCCGTCTTCGAGAGCTTGGACACAATTTCCGAAGCTTGGTAGCGCCGAGCGCGGCTCTCAGAGTGCAGGAAATCGAAGATTTCGAAATGCCTGATTAACCGAGAAGTTAGAGAGCATGTGATTGGGTCTGGAGATGCCTTAATCATGCTCGCGGCCGCCCGCGCCCATATACAGTTCGCGCCCCGTTTCTTCATAGACTTCGCTCATCTGCGCCATGCCCTTTTCGGCTTCCTCCGCCGCAAGGAAACCCGCGCTGTCCTGATTTTGCAGCTTTGCGAATTCGCGCACTTCCTGGCTGATCTTCATCGAGCAGAATTTCGGCCCGCACATGCTGCAGAAATGGGCGGTCTTGGCGCCCTCGGCCGGGAGGGTCTGGTCGTGGTATTGCTCGGCCGTGTCGGGGTCGAGGCTCAGGTTGAACTGGTCGCGCCAGCGGAATTCGAAGCGCGCCTTCGACAGCGCGTCGTCGCGGACCTTGGCGGCGGGGTGGCCCTTGGCGAGGTCGGCGGCGTGGGCGGCGAGCTTGTAGGTGACGACGCCGACCTTCACATCGTCGCGGTCGGGCAGGCCGAGATGCTCCTTGGGCGTGACGTAACAGAGCATCGCGGTGCCGTACCAGCCGATCATCGCGGCGCCGATGCCGCTGGTGATATGGTCGTAGCCCGGCGCGATGTCGGTGGTCAGCGGCCCGAGCGTGTAGAAGGGCGCCTCGCCGCACGCCTCTAGCTGCTTGTCCATATTCTCCTTGATCTTGTGCATCGGGACGTGGCCCGGGCCCTCGATCATCACCTGCACATCCTGGTCCCACGCGCGCTTGGTCAGTTCGCCCAGCGTGTAAAGCTCGGCGAACTGCGCCTCGTCGTTCGCGTCGGCGATGCTGCCGGGGCGCAGGCCGTCGCCGAGGCTGTAGGCGATGTCATAGGCCTTCATGATCTCGGTGATCTCGTCGAAATGGTCGTAGAGGAAGCTTTCCCTGTGATGCGCGAGGCACCATTTCGCCATGATGCTGCCGCCGCGGCTGACGATGCCGGTGACGCGCTTCGCGGCGAGCGGGACGTAGGGCAGGCGGACGCCCGCGTGGATGGTGAAATAGTCGACGCCCTGCTCGGCCTGCTCGATCAGCGTGTCGCGGAAAATCTCCCACGTCAGCTCCTCGGCGATGCCGCCGACCTTCTCCAGCGCCTGATAGATGGGGACGGTGCCGATCGGGACGGGCGAGTTGCGGATGATCCATTCGCGCGTGTCGTGGATGTTGCGCCCCGTCGACAGGTCCATGACGGTGTCGGCGCCCCAGCGGATCGACCAGACCATCTTGTCGACCTCGGTCGCGACGTCGCTCGCGACCGCGCTGTTGCCGATATTGGCGTTGATCTTGACGAGGAAGTTGCGGCCGATCGCCATCGGCTCGCTTTCGGGGTGGTTGATGTTGCTGGGGATGATCGCGCGGCCGCGCGCGACCTCTTCGCGGACGAATTCGGGCGTGACATAATCGGGGATGCTGGCGCCCCAGTCCTGCCCGTCGCGGACATATTCGGCGAGTCGCTCGCGACCGAGATTCTCCCGCGTCGCGACATATTCCATCTCGGGCGTGACGATACCGCGGCGGGCATAGTGCATCTGGCTGACGTTCGCGCCCGGCCTGGCGCGCAGCACGGTCTTGCGGACGTTGGGGAAGGCGGGGACGCCGCCGCTGCGGTCGGGGCCGAGCTGGCCGTTGTCCTCCGGCCGCACCTCGCGCTGCGCCACCTCCTCGACGTCGCCGCGGGCGCGAATCCAGGCGCTGCGCAGTTCGGGAAGGCCCTGTGCGATGTCGATGCGGGCGTTCGGGTCGGTGTAGGGGCCGCTGGTGTCGTAGACGCGGACGCTGGGTTCGCCGCTGTGCGGGTCGAGGTCGATCTCGCGCATCGCGACCCGGATGCCGCTGCCGGTGGGACACGCGACATGGACCTTGCGGCTGCCGCGGATCGGGCCGGTGGTGACGCCGATGCTGGCGGCGGTCGTCTTGTCGAGGCGGGAATCGATGTCGGCCATGGCAGTCGCTCCATTGCTACGGAGCAAGGCCTGGGATTCCGCGCGGAACGCCAACCCTCCCTCCGCCCGAGTTACCGGGATCAGGTTCGACGGGTCGCGGTCTATTCCGCTCTCAACCTGCGTTTGCGCGCCAGGCTCCCCGGGGATGCCGCCACCTTAGCCGCGCGGTCGCGCGCTGTCCATCGGCGGTTCCGGGTTACTCCGCCGCCACCGCCTCGCGCTTCGTCGCCCGCTGGCCGTCGTAGACGAAGGCGGGGTCCGTCAGGTCGATGTGCGGGAAGGCGTCCTTTTCGGCCCAATAATCCTGGTTGTGGCGCCATTCGGATTTGTCGCCGCGCTTCGGCATTTCCGACAGGCCGCGCATCAGATAGCCGGGGTTGAAATTATCCTCCTCGATCCACGGCAGGATGTCCATGCCCTGATCCTCGGGACGCAGCGCGACCTCGACCTTCTTTGCGCCGATGTCATCCATGTGACCCAGCAGGTTGCAGACGAAGTCGCCCATCATGTCGACGCGCAGCGTCCAGCTCGCGCGGAAATAGCCCATCACCCACGCCAGATTGGGCACCCCCGTCATCATCATGCCGCGATAGGTCACGGTCTCCCCCCAATCGACCGTCCGCCCGTCGACGCTGAAGGGAATGCCGCCCATCACCGACAGGTTGAAGCCGGTCGCGGCGACGATGATGTCGGCCTCGATCTCGGTTCCGTCCGACGTGCGGACGCCCGTTTCGGTGAAGCGGTCGATGGTGTCGGTGACGACGGTCAGCTTGCCCTCGGTCGCCGCGCGGAAGATGTCACCTTCGGGGCAGAAGGCCAGCCGCTGCTGCCATACGCGATAGCGCGGGGTGAAGTGCGGTTCGAACTGGAAGTCCGGGTTGCCCGAAAAAAGGCGGATCAGCTCTTTCAGATCCTCGAACACGGCATCGGGTTCGGTCTGGGCGCGGCGGGTGAGCTGGTCCTGATCGTACATGATCTGCGCGCGCACGACGCGGTGGATCGTCGGTTCGTCGATCCCGACCTCGCGCAGCCGGTCGGCGAGCTCGTTCTTGTTCTCGGAACAGAAGAAATAGGTCGGCGAGCGCTGGAGCATCGTCACATGCGCGGCCTTTTCGGCGAAGGCGGGAACGACGGTCGCGGCGGTCGCGCCCGACCCGATGACGAGGATGCGCTTGCCCGCATAATCGGTGTCCGGGTCCCACAGCTGGGCGTGGACGAACCGGCCCTTATAGTCCGACAGGCCCGGCCAGTCGGGAACATAGGGCTTTTCATGGTCGTAATATCCCTGGCACATCCACAGGAAATCGGCGGTGAATGTGACGGCGACGCCGTCCGCCTTGCGCACCGCCTCGACCGTCCAGCGATTCTCGTCGCTCGACCAGCGGCAGGCGGTGATGCGGTGGCCGTAGCGGATATGATCGCCGATGCCGTTTTCCTCGATCACCTCGCCCAGATATTTGAGGATCTCGGCACCGCTGGCGATCGGCGCGCCGACCCACGGCTTGAAGCGGTAGCCGAAGGTGTAAAGGTCCGAATCGGACCGCACGCCGGGATATTTATGCGTCTCCCACGTGCCGCCGAACGTCTCCTTCATCTCGAGGATCGCGTAGCTTTTGCCCGGGCATTGCTGTTGCAGGTGCCAGGCCGATCCGATGCCCGAAATGCCCGCGCCGACGATCAGCACGTCGACGTGAGTCGGTTCGGCGGCCGTGCCGGGGGTGGAGGTGGCGGCGGCCGACGCCGCCCCGATCGCTGTCGTCATGGTCTGTTCCGCTCCCATATTATCTGGCTAGGGTTTATGCCCTAATCTGTCGTGCGAGTCACGTCTCTGCATTGATCGAGGTCAAAGCCGGGGTGAGGTTCAGCCTTCCGTAGGCTGACCCGTTCCTTCGTCATGCTGAACTCGTTTCAGCATCCATGGCCGGGCCTTCCTTTTTGCGTCGCCTTTTTATTGGAGGGCAGACCATGGACCCCCGGATCGGGTCCGGGGCAGGCTCTGAAACAAGTTGGTGTTTATACCCTTGAGACAGGGACGCT
>NZ_BCUA01000021.1 GCF_001591045.1 Sphingopyxis granuli NBRC 100800
ATTCGCCTGTCTGTTATTACCAATATATGCCGTTCGATAATCTGATCGAAGAGACGAACCAGTATCAGTTCTACGGCGAGTTGAACTTCGATATCTCGGACAATATCGAATTCCATATCGAGGGTCTGTACGCGAACACCAAGCTGCCCGACTATCGCGTGACCTCGGGTTATCTTGCCAGCAACGGACCCACTGGACCGGGTACGTCTTTCAGCATTCCCTCTTCCAATCCGGGCTTCAACACGTTCCTTTCCCAAACGGGACAGAGTGCGTTGATCGGTGTCGCGCAAAGCATTCTCACGAACCGGCTTCGCCCGATCGCCGTCGGCGGCAATCCGACGACCGACGGTCTGGGCGGACAGATCCTCAAGCGCGAATATGAGCAAATGCGCTGGTCCGCAGGGGTGAAGGGCGAGATTGCCAAGGACCTCAATTTCGACGTGGCTGCGACCTATATCATCGAGGATCAGGTACAGCAGACGCCAGACGTATTGATCGACCGGCTGCAACGGGCGCTCAATGGCCTCGGCGGACCGAATTGCTCGGGCAACGTGCCCGGCGCCAATGGCTGCCAATATTTCAACCCGTTCTCGAACGGCTATGCGGGCAACCGGCCGCTCGAATTGACCAATCCCGGTTATGTGCCTGCCAATGCCAACTCGACCGACCTTGTCGCCTGGCTGTTTGATACGCAGCGCTACACCGCCAAGACCCAGACATGGGTGGCCGATGCCGTGGTCAGCGGCAAACTGCCGATAACATTGCCGGGCGGGGAAGTCGGATTTGCCGTCGGCGCCCAGTATCGGCATGTCGATTTCAATCAGGATGTGTCCGACATTCTCAACGCCAACCTCAATCCCTGCCCGGTCCTGGGCCAGACCGATTGCGCGCTGAAGACCGGACCCTATATTTTTCTGGGTCAGAACATTCCGCTCGACCTCGACCTTCAGGTGAAAGCAGTTTTTGGCGAACTCAGCGTTCCGCTGTTCGACGGGTTCAATGCGCAATTGACCGTTCGGCATGAGGATTATGGCGGTCTGACAGGTTCCACCACCAATCCGCAGTTCCGTGCCAAATGGGATCTGACCGACTGGCTTTCGGTTCGTGGATCGGTGGGAACATCCTTCCGCGGCCCCACGGTGCTGGATTCGGCGCCGACCGGCGTCACGCTGCTTCAGGGCATCGCGGCTTCCGGCAACGTCTTCAAATCGATCGACACGTTCGGCAACCCCGCCGTGGGACCGGAAAAGGCGCTTAGCTACAGCGTCGGCGCGATCCTGCAGACCGGCGGACTGACGGCCACGATCGACTATTGGAGTTACAAGGTCAAAGACCAGATCCTCGCTGTCCCGGCCAATGTCGTCGCGACGGCGGTTGCCGGCACCGGCAATGGAAGCCAGTTCGTCAACTGCTCCAGCGCGCTTCGCTCGTTCGTCACGTTCAACAACGCCAATGCCTGTACGCAGGGCGTGACCACCGGAAACGATATCGAGCGCGTGCGGTCCGACGTAACCAACGGCCCGACGATCCGTCTCAACGGCATCGACTTCGACATCAATTATCGTTTCGATCAGGTCCTCGGCGGAACGCTCGATATCGGTACGACGGGAAGCTACCTGTTCCACTACAAGCAGGACGAGTTCGTTTATAACGGCATCTTCGTATCGCCTGCATTCGATGCCGCCGGCTTTGCCAATTATGACAGGGCGCCCGGCACCGTCTCGAAGCTGCGGGCGTCGGCCTATCTCGATTTCGCGACCGGACCGCACAGCTTCAACTGGACGACCACTTATATCGGCGGGGTCGACGACAATCGCGGGCCAACGGTCGCCCAGACCGGCCCCTCGACAAATTGCAGCGTCGACAATGTCAATGCCGGCATCGCGACCAATTGCCAGTTGGTCGACTTCGGGCTGCGGGTGAAATCCTTCATGATGCATGATTTCACTTACCGCGTGGAATTGCCGCTGGATGTCACCTTGTCGGCGTCAATCCTCAACGTGTTCGATCGCGATCCGCCGAAGGCGCGCCTCGAATACA
Source organism: Sphingopyxis granuli NBRC 100800 (assembly GCF_001591045.1). Taxonomy (GTDB): domain Bacteria; phylum Pseudomonadota; class Alphaproteobacteria; order Sphingomonadales; family Sphingomonadaceae; genus Sphingopyxis; species Sphingopyxis granuli. The sequence goes on from NZ_BCUA01000021.1 coordinate 2,041, forward strand.
GCTATGACCCGTTCATCGGCAATCCGATCGGACGGACGTTCAAGATCGGACTGCGCAAGAAGTTCTGATCTTATTTTCGGGGTCAGGCATCGTGGCGGCGCATCAACCATGCGTCGCCACGACCTGTTCGGGCGCCGATTTGCGATTGTCCCGGAGTTGCCCTGCTGGCGCTCAAAATCCGATGCCGAAAAACTGCCGCCATTGCGCGTGACAATCGAACAGGCTGTGGCGCTCGCCTCCCTTTGCCGTCCGCTCGCGATCGATATCTTCCTCGCGAAAGGGAAAGGCGCCATATTGGTGCATGAGCTGTGCGAAGCGGGGCGGATTGCGATCGAGCGCAGCCTGCGTCACGTCGGCGCGGAAAGGCGACTGCGTCTGCAGATGGCCGCGGCAGAAATCGAGAAGCAGGGTCGCGCGAATGCCCGGATCGGTGCGCGGGCGCGCGACATGCCATGTATTGGCAGGCCAGATCACCGCCGATCCGGCCGGAGCGATGACCGGAACCATCTCGGGTTCGAGCTCGCGTATTTCGGCCAATGTGGGCTGCCTGCGGAAGGCATGGCTTCCCGGCAGGAATGCGATCGGCCCGCTGCCTTCCTCATAATCGCTTAGGAGCAGGTTGATATTGGCCGATTGCGGCTGGTCGGCGTAGACCGGCGTGGCGAGATCGCCATTGTCGTTGTGAAGCGGGAGCGGCTTGCCGCCGGAGCCTTTCAGCATGGCGTCGTAAAGGCTGAGTATCGCGTCGAACCCAACGAGATAGGTGATGAGGCCGAGCAGGACCGGGTGCGTCAGGACAGGTTCGAATATCGCGTCTTCCCACAGGACATAACGCATGAACTGGCCGAGCGGGTGAGCCTGCCCCTGATGGGTGAGGCCCGCCTCCCAGTCGGGGAGGATCCCGGTCCGTTTTTCCGAGACACGCAATACCGCCGCGCGCAACGCCGCGATATATTCGGGCGGTGCCACCTTTTCCGGTGGAACGATCGTATAACCCTGCATGGCAAGTTCGGCGATATGCTGTTCGAGCCCAAGCCGGCGCAGTTCGGGGAAGAGAAGGGTATTGCGTTGCTGCACGTCGAGGAAAGGCGCGGACACATAACCGGGGCGGCCCTGGCGTGTTTCGTCGCCGCTTTTCTCGCTATTCATGGCTCTTCGTCCCCGCGCCGATGACGCGTTCATCGTGCGTGATCACATCGCTCATGGTCCGGTCGCAATTTCGGGTTCGTCAGCAGGCCGCTGGGCGATCTTGCGAAGATTGGCCTCATGAACCGCCCGGTTGATCGGGAAGAAAATGATCGCGAGAAGGCCGCAAAGCTGGAGCGCCATGATGGTAGCGGGTTCGGCCAGCGCGAGCGCGATCAATACATCCTCGGATACGCCACCCTGCGCGGCGTTGTCCGGAAATGCGACGAAGGTCAGGATCAGCCCCGCGCCGAACACCCCGACGCCAGACATCGCCTTCAAAAGAAAGGCGTTGGCTGAAAAGACGAGCCCCGCAGAATCGCGTCCGGTGCGCACGGCCGCATATTCGACGACGTCGGCGAACATCGAGGAGCCCATCGTGCCGGCGCTTACCCCCAGTGTCGTGTTGATGAATCCCATCACGAACAGCATCACGTAAAGAAGCTGTGTGCCATTTTCGGGCGCGATCCCGAGCACTCTGCTGAAATACATGATCGGACTGCAGATGATGAGCGCGACCGCAAGGAAGATCGCTGCATTTTTCTTGCCGAGCTTGGCGCCGAGCCAGGGCGCGAAAAACAGGGCGGTTACCAGCGCTGCAAAATAGCCGATCATCAGGCCCGAGATCTGGTCGCCCGACAGTTCCCAAAGATAGACACGAAAATAGGTAAGCGTCGCGGCCGTGATGCCCGCGGCGGCAGAGGCGAAGAAGGTTCCTGCCGCCAGAAGCAGAAACGGTGCGTTGATCAATGTGTCCCGGATTTCGCGCGCACTTTCCGTGAAGACGAACGGTCGGCGCGGCGGCGGCGGAGCGAAACTCGGAATATGTTTGGCCGTGCCGAGCGAGGATATGACGATTGCGGCCAGCATGATGAACGAGGCTGTGAGACCGTAGTTGGCATAGCCTTCGACATTGAGTTGCCCGGCGGGGTCGTTGGGGCCGGGTCGCAGGAAATAGCTGAACGCAAGGATGTTGCTGCCGAGGCCGCCGACATAGCCGAAAAACCAGCGCCAGCTCATGAACGCGGTGCGCTTGTCATAATCGCGCACAAGGTCAACGACCAATGCGCTCGAAGGAATCTCATAAACCGAAATGAATATCCGGATCACGATCGCGAGAGTCATGAGATACCAGAACAGCCCATTTTCATTCATGCCCTCGGGCGGGTTCCAGAGGAAATAATAGCTGATCGCGATCGGAAGCGCGGCGCCCAGCATGAACGGGTGTCGCCGTCCCCATCGCGACCTCAAGCCATCGCTCAGCCGGCCGATGACGGGATCGGCGATGGCATCGACAATCAAGGCGATCATGATCGCAAATCCGACCGTGGCCGCCGGGAGTCCAAGCGCCTGATTGTAGAAGATCATCAGGAGCACGGTGAAACCGGTGTCCTTGACGCCGAAAGCGACCGAACCGAGCCCGTACAGGATCCGGTCGACGACCGTCTTCTCGAGCGGCGGCGCCTGTTCGAGGATCGTGCTCGGCGCCGGGGCGACGCCCGCCGCAGCCGTCTTCTCGGTCATAATTCCTCTCCTTTTCGTCCGCTCCCGGACTTATTTTTCAGGGCCTCACCATGGATCGATCCAGCGCAGCCGTTTTCCTTCCTCGGGAATTTTTGCCGGCGGCACCGTGCGCAGCGCGGCGCTGATCCACCGACGCGTGTCGGCGGGGTCGATCACGTCATCGATGCCGTAATAGCCCGCGGTCGTGAGCGCCTTGCCGTGCCGGTAGAGCTGCGCGACCATCTCGTCGAACTTGGCCTGGCGTGCGGCGGGGTCGGCGATCGCTTCCAGTTCTTTCCGGTATCCGAGCCGGACCGCGCCCTCGAGGCCCATGCCGCCGAACTCGCCGGTGGGCCATGCGACCGAAAAGAAGGACGCCTGATAGCTGCCCCCCGTCATCGCGATGGCGCCGAGCCCGTAGCTCTTGCGCAGGACGACCGACAGGAGGGGAACGGTAAGATTGGCGCCGATCACGAACATGCGTGCTGCGTGGCGAACGAGACCTGTCTTCTCGACCTCTGGCCCGACCATGATGCCCGGCGTGTCGCTCAGCGAGACCACCGGCAGTCCATGCGCTTCGCATAACTGCAGGAAACGCGCACCCTTGTCCGCCGCATCGCTGTCGATCGCGCCGCCGAGATGGCTGGGATCATTTGCAATGATGCCGACTGGCCGGCCCTCGATGCGCGCAAGGCCGATCACCATCGCGAGCCCGAACCCGCGTCTGAGTTCCAGCCAGCTTCCTTCATCGACAAGGATCGAGATCAGGGCGCGGATGTCGTAGACGCGTAGCCGGTTCTCGGGGATCGCATGACGCAGTCCGCGCTGGTCGGCGCAGCTCCACTCGGCCAGCGACCCCTGAAAATAGCCGATATACTGCCTCGCCGCCGCGACCGCAGCCGCTTCGTCGTCGACGAGCAGGTCGATCACGCCGTTGGCCACGTGCACCGCAGCGGGGCCGACCTCCTCGGGCTTGAAGACGCCGAGCCCGCCGCCTTCGATCATCGCCGGCCCGCCCATGCCCAGCGTCGTGTCGCGTGTCGCGATGACGACGTCGCTACAGCCGAGGAAGGACGCATTGCCGGCAAAGCAGCGCCCCGACACGATCCCGACCATCGGCACGCGGCCGCTCAGCTTGGGCAGCCACTCGAATGCCCGGATGAAGCCGCCGCCGTCGGTGTCACCGGGCCGCCCGCCGCCGCCTTCGGCGAACTGGATGAACGGGATACGCCAGCGGTCGGCGAGTTCGACGAGCCTGTCGGTCTTGACGTGATTGCGCGCACCCTGCGTGCCGGCAAAGACCGTATAGTCATAGGCCATGGTGGCGACGCGCGCCTGCTCTGCTCCGAACAGGTCGGCGTTGACGGTCCCCAGACCCATGACAAGCCCGTCCGCCGGACTTTGTTCGACGAGTTCCTCGGTGGACGCCCGCCGGCTCCTCCCGGCAATGGCCAGCCCGCCATATTCGACGAAACTGCCTTCATCGAGAAGATGGTCGAGGTTCTCGCGCGCGGTCCTGTGGCCGGTCTTGCGGCGCCGGGCCACGGCATCGGGCCGCGCGGCGTCGAGCGTTCCCCGGTGGCGATCGAGCACCTCGGCAAGGTCGGGGCGAATATGATCGGGGTCGATATCGGCAACTGCCTGCGTCACGTCGGCGTGTGCATCGCCCGAAGCGCGCATGAAAAGGATCGGCTGCCCGTCGAGCAGCATGTCGCCGACGGTCGCGGCCAGCGCAGCGACAATGCCGCCATGGCTCGCCGTGACGCCATGCTGCATCTTCATGGCTTCGACGACCGCGACTTCTTGCCCCGCAACGACCGTATCGCCCGTCGCGACCGTCATCGATACGAGCATCCCCAGCATCGGTGCCGACAGCGGGACCGTGCCTTCCGGCGCCGCGGCGATCGTTGCAGCGCCGGCAGCATTGTCTTCGACGCCAGACGCCTTGGTTGTCGGCAGGGCGGCCTCGGCGTCGAGCAGCGCGTCGATATCCTCATCGACGAACCGCACATGCGCCCCGCCGGCGCGGACGACGGGATGGGCGAGCAAGGCGCGCAGGAAGCGGATGTTCGTATCGACGCCGCCGATCTGGAAGGACTCGAGCGCGCGCAACGCCTTGGCGCTGACAGCGGGAAAGCCGCCCTCGGGCACGCTGACGATGAGCTTCGCCAGCAGCGGGTCGTAGCGCAGGCTTGTCCGATAGCCCGTGTGGGCGAAGCCATCGACGCGGATGCCGCGTCCCGTGGGCGGCGAGTAATGCGCGATGACGCCGGCCGTCGGGCGCGCGCCGTCGGGCGTCATCGTCTCCAGATTGACGCGCACCTGCATCGCATGCCCGCGCGGCGGGGCGATCCTGTCCTGTTCCAGCCCGAGGTCAGCCAACGTCGCGCCGTCTGCAAGCGCGAGCTGTACGCGGACGAGGTCAAGGCCCATCACCTCCTCGGTCACCGTGTGCTCGACCTGGAGCCGGGGGTTCACCTCCAGAAAAGCCCAATTGTCGCCATCGGGCGTCACCAGAAACTCGACGGTCGCAAGGCTGAGCAGCTTTGCCTGCCGGGCGAGGCGGACCGCGGCATCCAGAAGCGCCTGCCGCGTGCTGCCGGGCACCGCATCGGCCGGAGCCCATTCTACGATCTTCTGGCGCGCGCGTTGCAGAGTGCATTCGCGGTCCCACAAATGGCTGACGGCTCCGCTGCCGTCGCCCACGATCTGGACCTCGACATGGCGCGCGCACGGGAACAGGCGTTCGGCATAGAGCGCGCCGTCGCCGAAGCTGTTGTGCGCTTCGGTGGTGCAGCGGGCAAAAGCGGCGTCGAGGTCCAAGATATGCTCGACCGGACGCATCCCGCGGCCGCCGCCGCCAGCGATCGCTTTCAGCATGATCGCACCGCCGGGGCCGAGCGAGGTCAGAAAGCTTCGCGCTTCTTCCAGACTCGTCGGGCCCTGCGTTCCCTCGGGCATCGGAACGCCGCAGGATTGCGCATGGGCGCGGGCGCGGGCCTTGTCGCCGAACAGTTCGAGCGTTTCCGGTCGGGGGCCGACAAAGCGGATTTCCGAAGCCACGCAGGCGCGCGCGAACGCGGCATTTTCCGACAGGAAGCCATAGCCGGGATGAATGGCATCGGCGCCGACGGCGAGGGCAGCCTCGATCACGGCATCGATCGCGAGATAGGCCGACGTCCCCGCGCCGGGCAGCATCACCGCTTCATCGGCTTCCTCGACGTGGCTGGAGCCAGCGTCGTCCTCAGGATAGATCGCGACAGTCGCGAGCCCGGCCTCTGCAGCCGACCGCATGATCCGGATGGCGATTTCACCGCGATTGGCGACTAGCAGTTTCTTCATGCGAGTGTCCGGCTTTGTGACACGCCGACCAGTATTGCATCCTGATGCTCGCCCAGCAGCGGAGCGGGACGGTCCGCGTAGGGGCGCGTGCCATCGAAACGAAAGGGAGCCGCGCCCGCGACATGGCGGCCAAGGTGCGCGCGCTCGAGCGCCACCCAGTAGCCGGCCTGCTGCAATTGCGGGTCCTCGACCAGCGCCTCGATGGAATGGACAGGCGCGGCCGGAATGCCTGCGGCCTGCAACGCCGCAGAGATGGCCTCCGGATCATGGCCCGCGATGACGCGCGCGAGCATCGCTTCGATTTCGTCCGACCGCCTGCTGCGGCCTTCGGGCGACGCAAGGTCATGGTCCAATATCCAGTCAGCGCGGCCGGTGAACAAACAGAGCGCATGCCATGTGTCCTCGTCATGGCATGCCACGGCAACCCATTGGTCGTCTCCTGCCGCGGCAAAGCAGCCGCATGGTGCCAGAGTCGACCGTTTGCTTGCGGTTCTGGGGAGCGCAGCCCCGGTAACCCGGCGCGCGATAATCGCGTCGGCCGCCACCTGGAACAAGGTCTCGACCTGCGCCAGGTCGGCCGTGCAGCCGCCTTTCTCTTCCCTTGCGGCAAGGCCGACAAGCCCAGCCACCGCGGCATAGAGTCCCGCCACGGGGTCGCCATATGCGATATGCTGGAGGGCGGGCGGCATGTCCTCGGCGCCGTTGATGGTCGGTATGCCCGATGCCTGCTCGACCGTCGAGCCATAGGCACGAAAGCCGGACCATGGGCCGGTGGCACCGAAGGCGCCCATCGATACGATGACGACGCCGGGACGCAGTTCGCGCAGCCTGTGCTGATCGAGGCCGAGCTTGGCCAAGATGCCGGGCGCGAAATTGTCGATCACGATATCGGCACGGCGGACCAGGGCTTCAGCCTGGACAAGCCCTTCGGGGGTCTTGAGGTCAAGAACCACTCCGCGTTTGCCGCGGTTGACGACGGAAAATACGGGCGCCGCTTCGACCGCGGCGCCGGGTTCGGGACGTTCCCAGCCCCGCCACCAGTCGGGCCGCGCGTCGGATTCGATCTTGATGACGTCAGCGCCCAGATCGGCAAGCGTGCGCGTGCTCAGGGGACCCGCCCAGCCCATCGTGAAATCGACGACGCGAATGCCGGCGAGCGGCGGATCGTCGCTGCCGATTGCCGGCAGATGCGATGTCGCCGCGTCCCAGTCGAGCAGGAAGGGCAGGGTGGGGGCACCGTTCGCATCGAAGGATCGACGATCGCGCCAGTGAGGAATGGCGGGCAGGTCTGCCAGGTCGGGCACGGCAGCCATCGGGATGCGGCGCGCCTGGCCTTCTTCGGCAGCTTCGATCGCGTCGCGATCGGCGAACGCCGGGCGCAGGATCGCATCGATGGCATCGGCATGGTCGAGGCGATCCAATGTCGTTGCGAAACGCCCGTCGTGGGCGAGTTCGGGCTTGCCGATCATGTCGGCCAGCGCGCCCCATTGGGCGGGCGTCAGGCAGGTGACGCCCAGCCAGCCGTTGGCGGCGGGATAGATCGAGCAGGGATAGGTGGGAATGAAACGGTTGATCCCCAGCCGGCTGCCCATATGTCCGAAATGCGCGTAGGAAACTGCGTTGGGCTCGCTGAAACAGCAGGCCGCCTCGAATATCGACACGGCGGCGCTGTCGATCGACGCGCCGCGCATCCGCCCGATCAGTCCGGCAAGCGCCGCGATGAATGCCGTGGTGCCCGCGACGATCTGTGGCGCATGTCCACGCGCGAGTATGGGTGGACCTTCGGCAGGGCCGAACCCGTGGGCCAGGCCCGCGAGCGCCTGGACGATCGGATCATTGCCAAGCCAGTGCGAATAGGGGCCGTCGGGAAAAAACCATCCGATCTCGAGGCGCAGAATATCGTCCGGTGTCGGCTCGCCATCGTCAACGATCGCCACGGTTGCCGAAGATGGGGCGCTTCCTGCCGACCGCACCTTTCCCGCGTCGAGCCACTTCCCGAACGCGATACCGGCTTCGCCGCCATAGCCGAGCAAGCGATCGTCGGTCGCCGCGGTCCGGCATACATGCGCACCGAGCTGAGCGAACAGCCTGGCGCAATATCGGCCCGCCACGCTCGTCGACCGATCGAGAACGTCGAAACGGGCCAGCGGGCGGTTCATGGCCGCGGCTCTCTGATCAGCACTTCCTGCGCGACGCTGGCGACCAGCGTTCCGCCCTGCGTATAGATGCAGCCCAGCGTCAGCCCGCGCCCGCCATGGGCGACGGGTGCATGCTGGACATGAAGCAGCCAGTCATCGGCTCGCGCCGGACGATGAAACCAGATCGCGTGATCGAGGCTCGCGGAATCGAGGGGGCCACCCCCCGCCGCATTGTTCGCAAGGAGCTGGAGATGGACCAGACCCATGTCGGATGCGAACGCAATGAGCGCCTGGTGCGATATCGGATCGTCGCCGAGCGGTTTCCGACTGCGGAACCACAGATGGCGTCGCACCTCCTGGCCGCCTTGTACGGACAATGATTCCGCAGGCCGTGCGTCGACCAGTTCTTCTGCTACGCTACGTCTCGCCGGCCTGCCGCGCGCTTCTGCGTTGCGCCGCCGCGTTTCGCGCTGATCTTCCAGAGTCTCGGGATCGGACACATCGCCCATCGCGGGTTGGTGACGCGGTCCCTCATCGCCGTCATGAAAGGAGAGGGTGGCGCTCGCGAGAAGCTTGGCATCCTGCTCCGCGCGGACGCCGCGCGCGGCAAAAGCTCGGCCGTCACGCAGACGCTCGACGGCGAGCGTGACGGGCCGGGCTCCATCTCCCGCCCCCGTAAATAACAGGTGAAGCGAGTGACAGGGCCGGCCTTCGACCGTGGCGGCTGCCGCGACCAGCGTCTGCGCTATGACGAGGCCGCCGAATGTGCGCCTTTCGTCCCCGCCGCCGGCGGGACTTTCAAAGCGGTCGCCACCAAGCGGCTCGGATTGGAGCTGCGGATGCATGCGGAATGCACTCAGAAGATTTCAAAGAGTCCGGCTCCCCCCATGCCGCCGCCCATGCACATGGTGACGACGCCGTATTTCGCGCCGCGGCGCTTGCCTTCGTGCATGATGTGCCCCGTCATGCGCGCGCCGGACATACCGTAGGGATGGCCGATCGAGATCGCCCCGCCCGATACATTGTAGCGGTCGTTGGGAATGCCGATCTTGTCGCGGCAGTAAAGGACCTGGCTCGCGAAGGCCTCGTTCAGCTCCCACATGTCGATATCGTCGACGCCGAGGCCGTGCGCCGCGAGCAGCTTGGGAATGGCAAAGACAGGGCCGATCCCCATTTCCTCCGGCCCGCAGCCGGCGACCGCGAGGCCGCGATAGGCGCCGAGCGGCTGCAGCCCGCGCCGTTCGGCCTCCTTGGCTTCCATGAGCACGACCGCCGCCGCACCATCGGACAGTTGCGAGGCATTGCCGGCGGTGATGAAGCGGCCTTCCTGCACCTGCTGCCCACCCTTGAACACCGGCTGGAGCTTCTGGAGGTCGGCAAGCGACGTCTGGGGACGATTGCCTTCATCCTGTTCCAGCGTCACTTCGCGTCGCGACGTGTCGCCGGTTGCCTTGTCGGTGACCAGCATCGTCGTGGTCATCGGCGCGATTTCGGCCGTGAAACGGCCAGCCGCCTGCGCTTCGGCGACACGCTGCTGCGACTGGAGCGCATATTCGTCCTGCGCGTCGCGGCTGATACCATAGCGATCCGCGACGATTTCCGCAGTTTCGAGCATGCCCATATAGAGCTGCGGAATCTCGGCGAGCAGCTTGGGATCGGCATTGCGATAGCCGTTCAAGTGGTTGTTTTGAACGAGGCTGATCGATTCGACCCCGCCCGCCACCGCAATCTTCTGCTCGCCCGCCTGAATCCGGTTGGCCGCAGCAGCGATTGCCATCAGGCCCGATCCGCACTGACGGTCTAGCGTGGTCCCGGGAACCGTTTCGGGAAGTCCCGCCCACAGCGCGCCCTGGCGCGCTACGTTGAAACCGGTCGACCCTTGCTGGAGCGCGCAGCCGAAGACCGAATCCTCGATTTCGTCGCCTTCCAGGCCGGCGCGAGCGACGGCGTGTTTGATCGCATGGCCGGCGAGCGCCTGCCCCTGCGTATCGTTGAACGCACCTCGATAGGCTTTTCCGATGGGCGTACGGGCGGTCGAGACAATTACGGCTTCATGCATTGTGGCATCCATCCCTAAAAATCGTTTTGAGAATTAAGGTATGGTTGTAATAACACGATCAATCTGTCAAGGGCGGCTATATCAGATTGTTGGAATGACCGATGCGGAGAGGTATATGGCAATGGGAAATGCGTCGCCCAAGGAGGTCACGCTCTACAGCGAAGGCAGCCGCATCGCGGCCGAGATCTTCACGCCGACCGGCAAGGCGCCGCCCGAAGGCTGGCCCGCGATCCTGCTCTGCCATGGCTGGGGCGGATTGAAGGATCATCTGGCGCGCTACGCCCGAAAATTCTCCGAAGCAGGCTATGTCTGCATGACCTTCGACTATCGTGGGTGGGGGGAATCGGACGGGCGCGTCATCGCAACCCGCGACGCGCCCCGGCTGCTCGAGGCGGGCGAGATCGAACTCAAGGTGCGCGTGCTGCGCGAGATCGTCGACCCGGTCGATCAGACGACCGACATCCGCAATTGCCTCGCCTATCTCTGGTCCGAACCGGGCGTCGACCGTTCGCGGATCGGCATCTGGGGGACAAGCTATGGCGGCGGCCATGCCGTATTCACCGGCGGCAATGACGACCGAGTCAAAGCGATCGTGGCGCAGATCGGCGGCTTCGGTTTTCCGCCTGAGCATCGCGACTGGGCGCGCGAGCGTGCGGCCGACAAGGCGCGCGGCAAACTAGACACGATCGTACCGCAAGACGGCGTCGATGGCGTGGAGGGTCTCAAGGGCACGCCCGACGTAGGCCGGATGGCCGAGCATTCGCAGCTCGGCGCCGCGGCGCGCGTCAAGGTCCCGACGCTCATTCTCGACGCCGAGTTCGAGGAACTCAACAACCGGCTCGAACACGGCTGGGCCGCCTATATGGCGATCCGCCAAAACGCTCCGGCCGAGTACGCGACCTATCCGTGCAAACACTACGCCGTTTACGACGAGCATTATGGCGATTCCACCAATCGCGCGATCGCGTGGTTCCACAAATATCTATGAGGAAGAAGCAGCGAATATGACCGAATATGAAGACAGCAGCGCCTATGTCAGCCAAGCCCTGGAAGCCGCGCGCGTGGTGGACGACGTTCCCGCCGACACGCCGTTGATCGCAATCGAGAAAGTCGGGATCATCGGCGCCGGGACGATGGGCGGCGGGATCGCGATGAATTTCGCGAATATCGGCGTTCCCGTCCGCATCGTCGAGACGAAGCAGGAAGCGCTCGATCGCGGCCTCGGCGTCATCCGCGGCAATTACGAGCGCAGCGCAAACCGCGGTCGCTTTCCGATTGAAGAGGTCGATGTGCGCATGGCGCGTATTTCCAGTTCGCTCGATATGACCGATCTTGCCGACTGCGACATCGTGATCGAAGCCGTGTTCGAAGACCTGGAACTGAAGAAGAGCATATTCGCGAAGCTCGACGGCATCGTCAAACAGGGCGCGATCCTGGCGAGCAACACATCGGGTCTCGACGTGAACCAGATCGCGGAGGTCACGAGCCGGCCGGAAGCAGTAATCGGATTGCATTTCTTTTCGCCGGCCAATGTCATGAAGCTGCTTGAAATCGTGCGCGGCGACAAGACGTCGAACGAAGTCATCGCGACGTCGCTCGACATGGCACGGCGGATTGGCAAGGTCGCCGTCGTCGTGGGCGTCTGCCCGGGATTCGTCGGCAACCGGATGCTGTATCCGCGCCAGCTTCAGGCGGCCGAACTTCTGAAGCGCGGCGCCATGCCCTGGGATGTCGACCGCGTGCTCCGCGCCTTCGGCTTCAAGATGGGGCCTTTCGAGATGAGCGATCTGGCCGGCCTCGATATCGGCTGGGTGCCGGGCGAGGGGGATCCGCTGCGCGACCAACTGTGCAAGCGCGAGCGGCGCGGTCAGAAGACCGGAAAGGGTTATTATGACTATGATGCCAATCGGGCTGCCACGCCGTCGGACGAAGTGGCGGCACTGATCCGCGAAACGCTCGGGGTCGATCCCGATGCAACGCCGCCGTCCGATGACGAGATCCTCGAGACCTGCCTGTTCCCGATGGTGAACGAAGGCGCGAAAATCCTCGAAGAGAAGATGGCGCAGCGCCCTTCGGATGTCGACGTCGTCTGGATGTTCGGCTACAACTGGCCGCAGGACACCGGAGGCCCGATGCGCTGGGCCGACAAAGTGGGCCTCGAGAAGGTGGCAGCCAAGGCCGAGGAACTCGGCAAGGATAATGGCTGGTACGCGCCGGCAGCGCTTCTCAAGACGCTGGTGAGCGAGAACAGGAAATTCGCCGACCTGTAAAAGGTCCGGTCACTGCCGAAGATCTGTATCGCCCAAGCGGGGCAGTCAGCCGGGATCGTCTGACTGCCCCGGCCTTTATAGGAGCGTGCCGTCCTGCATGACGAAGGACGGCACGCCGAAGGCCCGGCCCAGACGCGCGCGTCTGCTCGTGCACGGTCGCGCGCTGGCTGCGCCGCCGCATTGGCTCTCGGTAAAATGGGGTAGCAGTTTAGCGGGCGAGTGCTGGCTATTTCGAGCTTCCAAACATGCGTGCCGGCAAGGCGGGCAACGGCTGCCCGTCCTGCCAGGAAAGATCGTTGCGCACGGCGTAGGCCCATAAAAAGCTGGCCCTGTCTTGCGACAGGGCCAGTTGAGAGGATAATCGGAGAGGCATTTCCTCCACTAGAAGCGGTAGCGGGCCGTAAGGGACCAGTGTCGATCCGCACCGTAATAGACATTCTGCTGCACCGAACCCGAGCCGAAGGTCGCGAGAACTGAGCTATCGGCATAACGTTTCCTGAACAGGTTGCTCACAACCGCAGTGATATCGAGCCGCTCGTCGGCGGTTCGATAGGTCAGCGTCGCGTTCACGAGCGCGCGTCCGGGAACGCGAAAGTTCGGAAGCGTGAACGGCGACGTATAGAAACTCGACTGATAATAGATGCTGCCGCCGGGATAGAGGCGGCCGGCGGCGCCCATATCGATGCCGTAATAGCCGTAAAGGGACGCCTTATGTCGGGGCGCGCGCGGAAGTTCATTACCGGTCAGGTCGAGGGGACCATAATCCGGGTTGGGAACGAGATTGGTCGGCGAATCCAGAAACTCCGGTACTGCGATATTGACGACGCCGCACGTCGATGATCCCGGAGCTTGCGGACAGAAATCGGTGAATGTTGGGTGCAGATAAGTGTAGGATGCAACGACGTTGGAGAAGTCGTTGGGCCGCCAGGACAACTGCGCTTCCGCGCCGTAGATCTCGGTCTTCTTGGCGTTTGCGAAGGTGGTGAACACCGGTCCCAGCACCGGTCCATCTGGCCCGACAAACGTTCCGCGCGTCCGGATGGGAATCTGCTGGTCGTGGAAGATCTGATAGAAGATCGAGCCATCGAAACGCAGACGACCGCTTGTCCAGTTACCCCCGATCTCGAAGACGTCGAGATATTCCTTGTCGGCGATATTGTCCGGCGGCAGGCCCTGTCCAAGCGTGAATGCCGACGACTGATAGCCGCGCGCATAGGATGCGTAAATCTGGTCGCCGGGACCGGGGCGCCATGCGATCGCGGCCCGTCCAGACAGCCCCTTGTCACGCCGCTCTGGATTTGCGCTGTGGACGAGTGGCGAGAAATCGCCTGCATAGAGTGGCGGATAATAATAGATGAGGCGGAAGTCGGTCTGCGCTTCCTTCTCGTCCATCGTATATCGGAGGCCCCCGTCGAAACGGATTTCGGGCGTAATGTCCCAGGTAACATTCCCGAACACCGCATTCGACCGGATTTCATAAAGATTGCGTTGTTCATACGTGGAGCGCCGCGGGTTGGGCGCAAGCGTCAGTCCGGGGGTTCCCACGATGGGATTGAGGATTGCGTCGGTCGCGTTGGCAATATTCTCCCAATATTGCTCGTCGAATTTCTGGTTGAAATAGTAAAAGCCGAGCACCCAGTCGAGCGGGCCGTTCCCGTTGCCCTCGAGGCGGACTTCCTGCGACCAGAAATAATTGTCGTTGAGATAATTGGTCCGATAGTCGGTTGGAACCTGGGTGCCCGGCTCAAAGGTACCCGGCGCGATCGTATCGCCATCATAGCTCACACGCGACGTGAGGTCCCGATCCGCTTCGCCGGACGATACATATTCCTGATAGCCACCCGTATAGAAAAATGTGGCAAAGCCGAGATCAAGATCAGCGTTTAGCACATTCTGGAAATTGCCGCGCAGACGATCGTAGCCGACGACATTGACGTTGGTCTGATATGGCTGGTTGGGAAGCGGTCCGTCGTATCCGAACGCGGGATTGGGCGACAAGTCGCCGAACGCCGCGCTCGTATTGCCGTTAAGGCCATTGTTGTAGCGGCTGACAGTCGGGTAACCTGGCTGGTTGTCGTAGCTGAAGGTCGTCGCGCGATTGCGGACATGCAGATTGCCGATGTTCCAGTCGAGCTGGAATTCAAAATAGGTGTTGTCGATAGCAAAGCCCGCGCCCTTTGCGCCGCCGACCGCCTTGAAGATGCTGGGTTGGACAAAGCGCTGCATCCCGACACGGAAACCCAGATTGTCGGTGATCGGGCCGGACAGGTTGGCGCCGAAGTTATAAGCGCCCGCCCGCGCGGTACCGGCTACGACTTGGGCCGTGAAATCCTTGGTCGGCGCGCGCGAGATGACGTTGATCGCGCCCGCGATCGCGTTGCGCCCATAGGTGGTGCCGGCCGGCCCGCGGACAAATGTGATATTGCCCCCGAACAGCGTCGACTCGGCGATGTCCTCGGGCACGAGGTTGATGAAATTATCGATATATTGGATCACGGTGTTTTCTTGCCCAAGCAGCGTCTGCGCGGTTTGGCGGCCAACCCCGCGTACGTTGATCCCGAAATCGCCGGTGATGTTAAAACCCGGTTGCGAGCGGATCAACTCGCTCGCCGAATTCACGCCTGCCAAGTTGCGATCTTCCGCCGAGATGACGGCCTTCGGCTGCGGCTGATCGAGAAGCTTGCTGAAACGGCTGCCCGTAACCGTGATCTCGCGTTCCTCGACCCCCGATCGAGGGGCTTCATCCGGTGTCTCGGAGTCCTCCTGGGTCGTTTGCGTGCTGGCCTCGGCCGGACGCTCCGCCCGTTCGTCACTGACTTGCGCCGCCGCCGTGCTCGCGATCAGCAACCCCGAAACAGCGCAGGACATGCGCAAAAGACATTTCACCGACATCACTTCCCTCTCCCTGCCCGAATCATTCGGGAATTCACGGCTCGTTAATCCAAACCGTATTTCTTAAAACGATGTTTTGACTCTTTCGGTGTGATAGTCAAGCAGCTATATTGCGCTATATGAAGGAGGGGATGGAGGATATGCGGGCGAATCTCGTTCATACCTATGTTCTTAATATGAATCCTCTATGCGCAGGTTCGCGTTCCGCCTCCGCGCTCTCGGCCGCTCCCCGTCGGAGGGGTTCGTCGGTCCCCTGTCCATCGACGCAATCATGCTTTTAACAGATATAAGGTATATTATAATTTATTGTATAATCTCGATAATTACATATTTTAAGAAAAGAGGTTTGATCATGACTCGGTCGCGGCAAGGAGAGGGTGTGCGATGAAGGACTTCAAGGGCAAGGTGGCCGTGATTACGGGCGGCGCCAGCGGGATCGGCTTGGCCCTCGCCAATCGTTTCGGGCGCGAAGGGTGCCGAATCATGCTGGCCGACATCGAGGAGGAGGCGCTGCAGGTCGCGGTCGATCAGCTGCGCGGCAGCGGGATCGAGGCGGAGGGTCACCGGACCGACGTTTCGGATCTTCATTCGGTGGAGGGCCTGCGGGATCGGGTGAATTCGACATTTGGCCATACGGCTCTGTTGTTCAACAACGCGGGTGTTTCGATCACGGGACCGACCTGGAAGATGTCGCCCGACGACTGGCGCTGGGTGTGGGACGTGAATGTCTGGGGAGCGGTGAATGGCATACGCGCCTTTCTTCCCGACATGATCGATCGGGGCGAGGGCGGGCATGTCATCAACACCGGTTCGCTGGCTTCGTTCAACGGCAATGGCGATCACGCGCCCTATTGCTCGTCCAAGGCGGCCCTGCTGGGGATGAGCCAATCGCTCTACAGCGAAATGGCGGCGATGATGACCGGCATTGGCGTATCCATCCTGTGTCCGGGCATGGTTGCAACGCAAATCCACCGGAGTTGGCGGAACAGGCCAGAGGCCGACAATGCCTGGAGCGACCGCGAATATGCCGACGAAGCGTTCAGGCAAGGCAGTGAAGAGTTTCAAGGTCGCGGGCTGAGCCCGGAACAAATTGCCGATGCGACCTTCGACGGGGTCCGGAACGGCAGCTTCTATATCTTTGCCGGCAACACCTGGTCGGCATTCTTGGCGGAGACCATGGGGCGCGCCATGCGTGCCGAAAATCCGCTGGTCATGACGTGGGGCGAGGATCGGCGCCCTCTCGATGAACGTGAGCTCCTGCCCTGGCACGCTATCTCGGGGACTGTGTGATGAGATTTCGGACGCTGACCGACGAAGAGATCGCCCACCACGAAGCGCAACTGGAGCGCGACGGTTATACGATCGTCACGAGTCTCATAGACGACGCCGGTTGCGATCGCCTTCGGGCATGCCTCGACACGCTGCATGATGCGCAGGCCTTCGGCGACAATGATTTTGCGGGAACGAGAACGAAGCGCGTTTTCAATCTCTTCGCCAAGACCAGGGAGCTGGATGCCTTGCTGACCGAGCCCTCCGTGGTTCGGCTGGTCCGCCATCTCCTGGGCCCCGAAGCGCAACTCTCGATCGCATCCACGATGGAAATCCATGGCGGAGAAACTGCGCAGGCGATCCATCAGGACGATGCCTATTTCCCGGTACGCCCGCATCCTCCGCTGGTCGTTAACACGATCTGGGCGTTGACGCCCTTCACGGACGCCAATGGCGGGACGCGCGTCGTTCCGGGTTCGCACCTGAGTTCGGATCCGGTCGATACGCGAGCGCCCTCGATCGCTATCGAGATGCCGCGGGGTTCGGCATTGCTGTGGGACGGCCAGCTCTGGCATGGCGGCGGCGCGAATGTAACGCAGGAAGCGCGCTTCGGCCTCAGCCTCAACTATTGTCGCGGGTGGCTTCGCCAGCAGGAAAACCAGTATCTCGGGCTTGATCCCCAAGTCGTTAGCCTGTTGCCCGACGACGTTCAGAAGCTGCTGGGCTACGATATTTGCCAGTTTGTCGGCTGGGTCGACGGGCGTCATCCCATGCGTGCGATCCTGCCCGATGTTCGCACCCGGATATATGCAGGCCGGCGGGGAGCGGATTGAAGTTCCGATGCTCCGGAAAATTCCCGTGGCGTCTGATGCCCAGCTTTCCGCGGCATACTATATTTCTCTCGCATCAAGACTTGGTTATCTTTCAATGGGGGAGGGCAGGCCCGCGAGGCGTCCCTCCTGCTGAGAGAAGCCGGCCATTCGGGGATTTTTTTTTGTTTATTTATTAAGGGGATAAACGAGGGTGCGCGGCTCGCTGGTGCCCGGGAGTTTTTGATGCCGTCGCCTTCTGGTTTTTTGCTGGGCAGGCTGGAAGATGGCTGATGCAGCAATCAAGATCGGCCGCTGTCAGGCGATTCCCGGTATTCACGATGATCGACAGAAAAACGTCATTACCGTGCGCGTAATCGGCTTGGGCTGCCATTTTGGGATCGCGGAGGTGGGGTGCGCCATGGTGCCTCTGGACATTAATGAGAAAACTGGTATGTCGGCGGAAAGATATGGGAGAGAGGCATGTTCAAACCTGTTGTAAAGTCGCGGCCAAGCCGTTCGTTTTGTTATCTTGCCGGCTGTCTGGCGATGGTAGCCGCGACCCTCTCTTCAACAGCGCAGGCCAAGAGCGAATGGGCCTGCCCCGAGGGATTTACGCCTAAGGCGGGCCTAAACACCGATTTCCCATCCGACGGCAAGAAGCGGGCCTTCGTCGTCGTTCCACCGAAGGATTCGGCCGGGGGTGCCCCCGTGTGGGTTCCGATGGTCGGCACGGTCGAGGCAACCAACTGGAATCTCAACGCACCTAGAAGCGGCAATAACGCGAAGCTGGCCGAGCATGGCTATATGGTAATTTCTCCTGTTCGCCAGTGTGCGGAGCAGGATCCGAATCTCGGGGCGGGCGCGTGCAACGGCGTGGGCAAGGATGGATGGACGTGGAACCCTTGGAACGACGGGCGTGCACCCGATGCTTCAGGCGACAAGTACAAGACCGATGCGGGTGACGATGTCCGCTTCTTCGAGGCGATGGTCCGCTGCGTCGGGACAAAGTGGAAGCTCGACCGCAAACGCCTCTTCCTGGGCGGTATCTCGGCGGGTGGCACGATGACGAACCGCGCCTTGCTGTTCGATTCCGAATTCTGGGCCGGTGGAATGCCGATCTCGGGCGAATGGTATTCGACGAAGGACGATGGAAGCACCGTCCCCTTCCAGGAAACGCGCAAGATGGTGGCGGCCGCGCCGGCCAAGATCTGGCAGGGCCGCGTCGGCCCCTATCCCTTGCCGTCGAAGCTAGACCCGATGGTCGTGATCACTGTGTGGGGAGGCGAAAAGGACTTGTGGGACTGCGGGCCTCCGCTCGGTCTTTGCTCGGACTATCGCCCCACCACGCAGGCCAGTTCCAACTATTTCAGCTCGATCTCCAACGTCGTCCATGTCGCGTGCAGCGCTACGCACGGACATATGTGGCCGCAGGTCAATACCGACGCCTTCAATCTCTGGGCTTTGAACACGATGGCGTCGCATCCCAAGGGCAGCTCGCCCAAGGATTTCAAACTCACCGCCCCGCCGGAAGGTTATTCGTGCAAAATCGGACGATTTACGGATCATTACAAATGAGCAAGCTCACAGAAGCGATGAGCCGGATCATGGGCTCCCATGCTTGGGGCGGGGCTGTTTTTTCGGCAGCGACACTGATCGCTTTCGGGTCGGTCGTACATGCATCCGGCACCGTGGCCGAAACGGCGCCCCAATCCGGGCATGCTGTCCCGGCAGACCAGCTCGATGGCGAGACCCTGTACAAGGCGCGCTGTGCCGCCTGCCACGACAATGCGGAAGGGCGTACACCGAGCCGGGAGGTGCTTTCGAAGAACCCGGCCAGTTTCATCCTCGCAAGCATGCGAACGGGCGCGATGGTACCGATGGCCGAAGGCCTGACGCTCGAGGAAATGACCGCGATCGCGCGTGCGGTCGGGAAGGCAGACGCAAAAACCGACGACGGCATCGACTTGCGCCGGATCTGGGGCAACAGCGTCGAAGGGACGCCGCTTGATGCACCACAATGTTCTTCGGCGCCAACGCCCGTCGATCTCGGCGCGGCCAACCAGTGGAACGGCTGGAGCACCGAAAAGGATAACGGCCGTTTCCAGCGCAAGCCCGCACTGGACGTCGCCGACATACCGAAGCTTAAACTGAAATGGGCATTCCAGTATCCCGGCTCGAAGAACGGGCAGGCGACGGTCATCGGCGACAGGCTGTTCACGACCAGCATGTCGGGCGCGGTTTATGCTCTCAACGCCAAAACCGGCTGCGTTTATTGGCGGCACGCCGCCGAAGGCGCGACGCGCACCAGCCCCGTCATCGCGGCCCTGCCCGAAGGCGCGCCAGCGAAGACCGCGCTCTTCTTCTCGGACTTTACCAAGGCGGCTGTCGCACTTGATGCCGAAACCGGCCAGCAGCTCTGGAAGACGGTGGTCGACGACCAGCCGGCGTTGCAGATGACCGGTTCGATTACATATTGGGACGGTAAGATCTATGTGCCGATCTCGTCGGGCACCGAGGCATTTGCGCAAATCCCGACATGGGAATGCTGCAAGTTCCGGGGCGCGCTTGTGGCGCTCGATGCTGCGACGGGCAAAATCCTCTGGAAGCGCTACACAACCGAACAGGAACCGAGGCCGTTCAAGCTCAACAAGGCCGGCCGGCAAATGTGGGGACCTTCGGGCGGCGCGATCTGGGTAACGCCGACGGTCGATGAGGCGCGCCGCCTCATCTATGTGGGAACGTCGAACAGCTATACCGATGTTCCCTACGACAATTCTGACTCGGTGATGGCCATCGATGCCGACACCGGCGCCGTTCGCTGGACCGTGCAACTGCTCGCCGACGACAATTATATCGACGGCTGCTGGCAGAAGGGGAAGGAGCATGCGAACTGCCCCAACCCGCTTGGCCCCGACTTCTCGATCGGCGCTGCGCCGATTTACAGGAAGATGGCGGACGGAAAGGAGTTTCTCCTTGTCGGGCAGAAATCGGGCATGATCTACGCGCTCGATCCGGCCAACAAGGGCGCGAAGATCTGGGAGCGGCAGCTGAGCCTTGGTAGCGCGCTTGGCGGCATCGAATTCGGTACGGCGGCCGATGACGGCAAGGTCTATGCGGGTGTTTCCGATATCGCGAGTCAGGCCAAGGACCGCGGTAAACCTGGTCTCTGGGCGCTCGATATTCGGACCGGCGAGGTCGCCTGGAACTTCCTGAACGCGCCGGATACGAAGTGCCGCTGGAACAACTGGTGGTGCCATGGCGCCTTCAGCCAGGCGATCAGCGTTATTCCCGGTGCGATCTTCGCTGGCAGCTATGATGGACATTTCCGCGCCTTCGATACCGCGACGGGCAAGATCATCTGGGACGTCGATACCGGCACAAAGGCGGTCACGACGCTGAGCGGCGCGAAAGCCTTTGGCGGCGTGATGGACGGGGCAGGGCCGACGATCGCCGGCGGAATGGTCTATGTCCATTCAGGTTATGCCGGCCGATCGAGCGAAAGCGGCGGGCGGGACCTGCGCGGCACGGACGGCAACATCCTGATGGCCTTCTCGGTCGATGGAAAATGATCGCTAATGCCTGTCGGGCGAGGATCAAGTGGAGAGCGTTGGATGAATGATGCGTGCAAGTTGACTGTTTTCGGATCGGTCGGTGCCTTCCTTGTAGCGACCCTCACGGTCGAGACCGATGCATCTGCTAAGGCCCCTGCAGCGCCGGCCGCATTCGCCCGATGTGCAGCTTGCCATTCGGTGGTTCGCGGCGCGCCCAATAAAATGGGTCCGAACCTTGCCGGGATCGTCGGGAGTAAGGCCGCCACGCGTCCGGGTGGCCGATATTCGCCGGCGCTCAAGAAGAGCGGCATTGTCTGGAACAAGGCCAATCTCGCCGCCTATCTCAAGAACACCCAGACGACTGTCCCCGGCACGACCATGCCCAATCCGAATATTTCGAAGACGGCCGACAGCGACGCGATCATTGCCTATCTGACGGCATCCAAATGACCGACATCCCGGCTGAGATCGCCTCCTGTCAGGCGCAGGAATTCGGTACATTCGAACGGCTTTTTGCGCTCCACGCCAAAGCCTTCCCCGATGCGTGCGCCCTGAACTGCGAGGGTGAGGAAATCAGTTACAGCGCGCTCGATGCGCTTGCCGATCGTGTCGCTGCCAGCTTGCAGCGCGATGGTGTCGAGGGCCGCGACGTTGTCGCCATATGCGCGTCGAGCAGCATCGCCTATGTCGCGGTCTTCATCGGGACCTTGCGGGCAGGGGCGGCCATCTCGCCCTTGTCTCCGACGTCAACACCGGACCAGCTTGCGGCCATGGTATCCGACAGCGGAGCGACCCACCTCTTTGCCGATGGTTCGGTCTCGCGAGACCTTGCCGGCGTCGAGGACGGCATTACCGCAAAACGCGTCGCGCTGGACGACGGCGCGCGGGGTGCGGGGTTCGCAGACTGGCTGCTGGCCGACGGGGCGGCGCCGACGCCTGTTCCGGTCGAGCCCCACTGGGCCTTCAACATCATCTACTCGTCGGGCACCACCGGGACTCCGAAGGGCATCGTCCAATCCCATGAGATGCGATGGAATCATGTCGGGCGCCTCGGCGGCTATGGGCCGGGGTCGATCACGATGATCTCGACCGGGCTTTATTCCAATACCACGTTGGTCGTGTTCCTGCCGGCGTTGGCAACCGGCGGCACAGTTGTCCTGATGCCGAAATTCGACGCGCGCCGCTTCCTCGAACTGAGCGAACAGCATCGCGCGAACTATGCCATGCTGGTGCCCGTGCAATATCGCCGCATCCTCGATGTGCCCGACTTCGACCGATATGATCTTTCGAGTTACATCATGAAATTCTGCACATCGGCGCCCTTTTCGGCAGCGCTAAAGGCCGAAGTGCTCGCCCGCTGGCCGGGCGGCCTCATCGAATGGTACGGGATGACCGAAGGCGGCGGCTCGTGCCAGCTCATCGCCCATGAACATCCCGACAAGCTGCACACCGTGGGCCAGCCGCTCCCGGGGCATGAGATCCGGGTCATCGATGCCGACGGCAAATTTGCCGCGCCCGGCGAAGTGGGCGAAGTGGTGGGCCGGTCGGGCGCGATGATGAATGGTTATCACAACAAGCCCGACAAGACGGCGGAAGCCGAATGGTACAGCCCGGAGGGCGATCGTTATATTCGCACCGGCGATCTCGCCTCGGTCGACGAGGACGGCTTCTTCACGCTGATCGGCCGCAAGAAGGACATGATCATCTCGGGCGGCTTCAACATCTATCCCGTCGACCTCGAGGCCGCGCTCGTCGCGCATGATGCCGTGCGCGAAGCGGCCGTCATCGGTGTGCCGTCGCGCGACTGGGGGGAGACACCGGTCGGGTTCGTGACCCTCGTGCCCGGAGGACAAGCCCATGGCGACATGCTGCGCGATTTCGCCAATGCCCGGCTCGGCAAGACGCAGCGGCTCAGTGAAGTGCGCGTTGTCGATGCGCTGCCGCGAAGCGCCATCGGCAAGATATTGAAGCGCGAGCTCCAGGACCTGATGGCCTCAGAAGGCGCGGCCTGAGCTCCGGCAAGCAAACTACGATTTTCAACATCGATCAAGGAACAGGGATATGGGCGAAAGGCTTGTGGGTAAGGTCGCGCTGATTACGGGCGGGACGAGCGGGATCGGCGAAGCGACGGTCGAACTTTTTATCGAACAGGGCTGCAAGGTCGTCTTTACGGGACGCAATGCCGACAAGGGTGCGACCATCGCGGCGCGCCTCGGCGATGCGGCCTTCTTCGTCGAAGGTGACATCCGCAGCGAAGCGGCCGTCAAGGCGGCGATCGACGCGACGACGGACCGGTTCGGGCGGCTCGACTGCCTTTTCAACAATGCCGGGGGCCCGACGCGCGGAACGCTAGAGACCGTCACCTGGGACGATTATCGCGATGCGATGGATTTGCTGGTCGCCCCAGTGGTGTTCGGTATCAAATATGCGGCGCCGATCATGAAGGCGCAGGGTTCGGGCGCGATCATCAATAATGCCAGCGTCGCCGCACTGCGTACCAACTATGGCGGTCATCTCTACAGTGGCGCGAAAGCGGCCGTCCGCCAGATCACCAAGGTCGCGGGATCGGAACTGGCACCATGGGGCATCACCGTCAACTCGATCGCGCCCGGCGGGATTGCGACGCCGATCTTCTTCGGCGGTTCGGAACGTGCGGCCGGCATGGAGGAAGGGCATGTCGCCGCCAGTATGGCGAAGCTCGAAAAGAATCTGGCGTCGGCAACGCCGATGCAACGCTCGGGCTTTCCGAAAGATATCGCCTATGGCGCGCTCTACCTGGCGAGCGACGAGGGTCGGTTCGTGACCTGCCACGATCTGGTGATCGACGCGGGCATGACCGCTGCCGGCAAGACCAGCTTCGAAGGCAAGCCGCCAGCACCGACCTGGTAGGGCACCCAGGTCAAGCGTTGCGGCAAGGCCGACCGGAACTGCTCTGGTCGGCCTTTTTATTTGGGCGGTGCTTTCGATATATTGTGCCGTCGCTCATGCCGTACGGCGCTCAGCGCCAGGAGTATTGCGGGGGCCACGAGGCCGGCGGCCGCGAAATAGGGGAGGTTCGGACTGATATGGCTAAATCCGAGACTTGCGGTGAAGGGGCCCGTCGTTCGCCCAAATGCTCCGGTCGCGTTGTTGAATCCGAGCACCTGACCTTGGCGTGAGGGATCGCACGTTCGCGAGATCAGCGTGACAACATTGGGAAATGCAATCGACTGCCCGGCCGCCGTCAGCGAAATCAGGGCGGTGGTCATCATCAGGCCGTTCGAAAAAGGCTGAAGAAAACATCCGACGACGGTCATGGCCATCCCGCCGGCAAGGACATGGGCTTCGCCATATCGTTCCGACAAGCGGCCGGTGACAAAAATCTGGGTAAAGGCGGAAATTGCGCCCGCAATCGCGAAACATTGCCCGATCTCACGCGCCCCCCAGCCGAAACGCGCATGCGCCCACAACCCGAACATCACCTCGACCCCGGTGAAGGCAAAGCTCACGAGCAGGGTCAGCAGCATCAGGCGGCCGATGACGGGATGCTTGACGACCTGCGCGAGTGCGGAGCCGATCTTCAATTTCGGACGGGCGACGACGATCCGTGTGCGCGGTTCCTTGACGAACAATAGGAGCGCGACCAACGAGCATGCCGATGCAGCCGATGCCAAGAGCAGCGGGATGCGAAAGCCCGGAACGCCGCGGCTCTCATCGACAAAGCTACCCCCTATCGCGGGACCGACGATCAGGCCGATGGCGAAGGCCGCGCCGAGCCAACTCATTCTGCGCGCCCGTTTCTCGGGTGGCGTTACGTCGGCAATATAAGCTTGTACGACTGAACCGTTCCCGCTGGCGAACCCGCCGAGCAGCCGGATAGCGAAAGCAAGCCATGCGGTGTCGGCAAAGGCGAGTGCCAAATAACAGAGGCAATTGCCGGAGACCGTCGAAATAAGCAGAATGCGTCGGCCATAAAGGTCGCTGAGCCGCCCCCATAATGGCTCGCCGAACAGGCTGCCGACCGAAAAGGCCGAAAAAATGAGTGCGACCTGCCAGGGCTCGGCGCTGAAGGCGAGGCCATAGAAGGGGAGCAACGGTATGACGATACCGAAGCCGACCATGTTGATGAACAGGATGCCGACGAGGGTCAGCGCGGCATAAGCCGGCGGCCCGTCCTGATCCCCTCGCAACGAGCCGCGAGCCGCTATCCCCTCCGACATTCGCGCGTTTCTACTTTCCCTCGCGCCCCGCGACGATCGAATTGGAATAATATCGGTCGTCGGTGACGAAAATCTTCCACTTCGAACCGACCTTCTTCTTCGGTCCGAGCGCACAAAGCGGCGGTGCTGCCGGCGCCTGATAGCAAATCTGTCCCTTCACGACCTGCCAGGTCCCGGCAGATTCCACGCCCTCGGTGACCGACCGGTACGTGCCGTCAGGGTCGACATAGGTCCGCGTCTCGACGCCGTCCGGCGAAATAGACAGGATCGTGTTGCCGAACGCGCCTGCCATCGGACTTTGTGCGTCGCTGGCCATGGCCGGGGCGGCTGCGGCCAACAGGATCAGGGTCAAAATCGATTTCATTCCTCTCCTCCTCATTCTGGCACTCACCCCGCTGATGGGCGATGTGCTTTGACCGCATGGACGCCTTGACGACGCGGTGTCACTGCAATGACTAGATCTCTTATATTAAGAATATTGGTATGTCTCAACCTTCTTTCCGTCTGTCAGGTGACGAGTCATTGGAAGTGAGGTTTTATGAAGTTAGATCGACGGAATATGGCGCTTGCTCCTACGCGATTTGACGCTAAGCAGAACGATATAAGAAAATAGGTCTGGCAAGGGAGCGAGGATGAGCGGCAATAAAACGACGCAGGTTGGTGCGGTCGATCATCACCAGCGCAAAGTCATGCTCGCGATGATGACGGCCGCCTACACGCTCAATTTCGTCGACCGGACGATCATCGCCTCGATCGGGCAGGCCATAAAGGTAGACCTCAAGCTCACCGACACCCAGCTCGGCCTCTTGGGCGGCCTGTATTTCGCGCTGCTTTACACGATCCTGGGGCTTCCGCTGGCAAGGCTCGCCGAGCGCGTGTCGCGCGTCAACATCATTGCCGTTGCCATATTCATCTGGTCGGGCTTTACTGCCCTGTGCGGTCTGGCGACGAGCTATTTCTGGCTGGCGCTTTTCCGGTTCGGCGTCGGTGTCGGCGAGGCCGGATTGTCGCCGCCCGCGCATTCGGTGATCAGCGATAGCTATGAACCCAGCAAGCGGGCATCGGCGCTTTCCATCTATTCGCTGGGCGTCCCCATCGGTGTGATGATCGGCGCGGTGGCGGGAGGCTGGCTTGCGCAGAACTATTCCTGGAGGGTCGCCTTTATCGCGCTGGGGTTCCCGGGCGTCATCTTGGCGCTGACTATGAAATGGCTGGTGAAGGAACCTGTTCGCGGCGCGATGGAGGAGGTTCCTCCGCCGCCGCGGCCCGCCTACAGCTTGCGCGGCGACCTCGGCGAGATTGCCTGCGTCGGCAGGAAGCTGTTCGGCAACTGGATTCTGTTCAACATGATGATCGGGATCACGCTTGTCTCCTTTGCCGGCTATGGGGGCGGTGCGTTCATCCAGCCCTATTGGAGCCGCGCATTTGGTCTGGATTATGCTGAAATCGGTCTGATCACCGGGCTTATCGGCGGCTTTAGTCAGGGCGTGGGCGTTCTGTTCGGCGGTTTGCTCAGCGACCGGCTGGCGCGCTCGGGCAAGGCTGTATGGTATGGCCTGGTGCCTGCCCTCGGTATTGCTGCCGCCTATCCATTCATCCTTGCCATATACACGGTGGAAAGCTGGCAAATGGCGGCCATCTGGCTTCTGTTTCCCGGTGCGCTTTCCTATACCTATATGGGCCCCACCTATGGCGTGGTCCAAAACAGCTTCTCGCCGGCGCAGAGGGCAACGGCGACCGCCGTTCTTTTCTTCGTGCTGAACCTGATCGCACTGGGCTTCGGGCCGCCTCTGACGGGCATGCTGATCGATCATCTGGGCGCGGCCCATTTCTATGCCGCCGATCCGCTCTCGACATGGTCGGCCTTCACCCAGGCCTTTGGCGCCGACACGTCGGGCTTTCAGGCCGCATGTCCCGGCGGCGTCGGGGCGGTGGCGGGAAGCGGCGCCGACCGGGCCTGCAAGGCGGCCGTCGAAGTCGCGACCCGCGAAGGCGTGCTGATCGCATTCGGCATCAGCCTGTGGGCCGCGTTTCATTATTTTCTGGCGGCTATGGCCCTTCGGCGTAGCAGGGAGTCGCGGGCCGTCTAGGCGCTGAAATGAATACCTCATTTCTTAAAGACGCTGGAGTGAGCATGGATCGAGAGCCGTGGGAAGCGAATCTGCTGGCAGTTCCCGATGCGCAGGGCGTGCTGATCTTGCGCCTCGACAGGCCCGAGCGGCGCAATGCGGTTGCCACGGACGTGTTGCAGGCGATTGCCGCCGCGCTGCAAGCCGCGGCTGCCGATCCCGCATGCCGCGTCGCGGTCGTGACGGGCACGCGGGATATTTTCGCCGCGGGGGCAGATATCGGCGAGATCGAAATGCTCGGCCCCGACGATCCGGTCGACGGCACCCGATATCGCGCCTGGCAGTCGATCCGCGCCTTTCCCAAACCCCTTGTCGCGGCCGTCGAAGGCTGGTGCCTCGGGGCGGGACTCGAACTCGCGATGGTCGCGGATATCGTCGTCGCCGGCGATGAAGCGCAATTCGGTCAGCCGGAGACCAATCTCGGTTTCATCCCGGGAGGCGGCGGAACCGGCCTCCTGACACGCCGGGTCGGGCGGGCGCTTGCCAGCATGATGATCCTGACCGGAAAGCCGATCGGCGCCGATCGCGCGCTCGCGGTGGGCCTGATCGCCGAGGTCGTGCCGGCCGGCAGCGCGCTCGAACGCGCCGCAGAGATCGCAGCTATTCTGGCCGGACGAGCCCCGCTGGCGCTTCGCGAAGCAAAAGCCTGTATTCGCGCAGCCGATGAGCTGCCGCTGAGCGCGCATCATGCCGAGGAACGGCGACGGTTCATCGCCCTGATGGGAACAGCCGACAAGGCCGAGGGCATTGCGGCGTTTCGTGAACGTCGTCCGCCGCGATGGGCGGGGGCCTGACCCGGGCCTCTAGCCTCCCAGCGCTGCGCTATTCTCGCTTGCCTTGCTTCGCTCCGCGAGCGTCCGCAGATTGGCCTCGTGCATGGCCTTGGTGATCGGATAGGCGATAATCAGCCCGAGCGCACAAAGCTGGAGCGCCATGATCACGGCAGGTTCGGTCCAGGCGAAATTGACCAGCACCTGCTGGCTGACGTCGCCGACCTTCGCATTTTCGGGGAATTCGACGAACGCAAGGATGATGCCCGCTCCGAACGCGCCGATTCCCGATGTTGCCTTGAGCATGAAGGCATTGGTTGCAAAGATCAGCCCGGCCGAATGCCGGCCGGTCCGCGCGGCGCTATGCTCGACGACGTCGGCCAGCAGCGACGATCCGATCGTACCGAGGCATACCGCAAGCAGCGTGTTGATGAAGCTCGACGTGAAAAGGAGCCAGTAGAGCAGTTCGGTCCCGTTGGCCGGAAGCCATCCCATCAGGCGGCTCCAGTACATGGCCGGACTCGCGATGATGAAGGCGATCCACAGCATGATCTGGGCGCGCTTCTTTCCCATCCGCGTCGCGAAACGCGGCGCGACGAACAGGGCCATGAACACCGCGGCGAAATTTCCGACCAGCAGCAGCGAAATCTGGTCGCCAGTCAATTCCCAGAAATAAACCCGGAAATAGGTCAGAACGGCGGCGGCTATACCGGTTGCCGCATAGCTGAACAGCGTTGCCCCGGCGATCGTCAGGAACGGCCGGTTGACGATCGTCTCCATCGTTTCCCGCGCCGAGCGGGCGAAAATGAAGGGACGCCTTTCGGGCACTGGCCGGAATGTCCTGACCAGATGCTGCGTGCCGTAGCTCGAGATGAGGATGGCTGCGAACATCATCAGCGACGCGGTCAGCCCGTAAAGCGAATATCCTTCGATATTCAATGTTCCGGTCGGATGTTCAGGGGTCGAGCGCAGGAAAACGCTGAAGCCCAATATGCTGATCGTCAAGCCGCCTATCCATCCGAAAAACCAGCGATAGCTCAGGAACTCGGTGCGATCGTCATAGCTTTCGGCCAGGTCGACGACGAGCGCCGAACTCGGAATCTCGTACATCGAGATGCACAGCCGGATGAGGATCGACAGGATGAGGAGATACCAGAACAGCTCCTGCGCGTCGTAATCGGACGGCGGGTTCCAGAGGAAGAAATAGCTGACCGCGATGGGCAGGGCCGCAGCATACATGAAAGGATGCCTGCGCCCGAGCCTCGATCGGACATTGTCGGACCAGGTCCCGATCAGCGGGTCGGCGATCGCATCGACGAGCAGGGCGACCATGATGGCCAGGCCCACCGCGGCGGCGGGCACGCCCAGCGCCTGGTTATAGAAGATCATGAGCAGATAGGTGAAGCCATTGTCCTTAACGCCAAAGGCGATGGACCCAAGGCCGTAGAAGAATTTGACGCGCCACGGGCGTTTGGCCGGCTGGCCGCTCCCCGCATCGGCTCGGGCCTGCGCGCCTTCACGATCAGCCGCTGCTGACGCCATGTCCATCCCCTCCGACGGCATTGCTCAGATGCGGCATACCGTTTTTCTCAAATGCAAGCTATCGGTTGGTTCGCTTATGTCAATAGGATGAATTGCGCCCCCACGAGGATGCAGTTCGCCGGACGCGGATCATTGCTTCCCGAAGGGGGAAGGATCGATCAGCAGTGAGGCGGGAATTGCCCGGCCGCGCTATTCGGCCAGGAAGCCATAGAAGAGGGGCCACACATAATATTGCGCGGCATTTTCGACTGAGGCGCTCGGAACCCACCGCTGCAGTTCTTGCGCCGAGTTCACCATGCCCGTCACCATTTCCGAGGCGACGCGCATGTCGCATAGCCTCACGGACCCGTCGACAAGACCGTCATTGAGCATGTCGGCAAACCGATAGGTCGAAAGCGTCAGCTTGCGCTGCATTTCCATGCGGAGCTCGGGACCCACCGCAGTGAGGGCCGATGTGCGCAGAAGGGCTCCTTCGGGAAGCATTTGCCTCGAAACGAGGGATACCGATGCCGCCGCGACATGCGAGAGTCCGTCCATTTCTTCGGCCATGGCCAGGTTCTGAGCCTCGCGGACGATGTCGAACGTCCGTTCGAAACATGCCACGACCAGTTGGTCGCGCGTCTCGTTGTGATGGTAGAAGGCGCCCTTGGTGACCTTCAGCGTTGCCGAAATGCGATCGACCGAAGCGCCGCGGTAGCCATGATCGTTGATGAGATCGGTCGCCGCGCGAAGGAAGCTGTCTTGCGACAATTTATCCGTCGACACGAACGGCGTCGGAATAGCCGCCGCGGCATTGGTGAGATCGACGCGCTGAGCGGCGAGACCATGAAGCAGCACATCGGCCATGCGGTCGGCAACGCGTGTGAAGTCTTCCGGCACATAGTTCCAGATCCAGACCACCGACCAATGCATCTGCGACAGCAGCATATGGGCATAGGCGCTGCGCTGCTCCTGGGAGATTGCGCGCGGCATGTCGTCGAACAGCTTCCGCGTGGCGCGAAACAGCCCGACGTACGCCGCTCCAACCGTGCTCAGATGGGGTTCGCCGAGCGCGCGCACGTCACCGAAATGGACAAACTCGGGAATCTCTTTACGCGCTACTCTGGCGAGCAGCGCGAAGTAACTGTTCAGAAACGAGCGGATCCGTTTCTCGAAGGGCGTTATCGTCAGGGCATCGCTCACCAACTCGTCGTGCAATGAGATCGAGTGGAGAAACGCTGCCGAAACCAAATCCTCCTTCTTTTCGTAATAGTAACGAAGGCTTTTTCAATTGAGGCCGATTTCGGAAGCGACAACGGACAGGGTCGCGTCCCGCAACCCGTGCTCGTTAAAAAGCGCTCCCGCCGCGTCCAGAATCTCCTGCTTGCGGACTTCGAAACGAGGCCGCCTCTTTTTTTCAGGAGATTGCGAACTCAATGTAACCGTCTCAGGCAATAGGTGGGTTCCTCATATACATGTCATTCTGCCTACCAACGAGCGCCCTCGCTAGCAAGCGATGCCCTTTTGCCTCGGTGGGAGCGCACGGCGTCAAGGCTGTTGATTTGGGTCGCTGGCGAGTGGAACTGTTCGCTGATAGCTTGTCGCATGATCGCAGAACCCGCGACCGCGCTCGCGCCTCCAGAGGAACAGTGCCTGCCGAACGGCGTATCGACCGTCGGGCACAATGGCCGCTATTACCGATCTGCGCCCAAGGACTGGCCGCTATCGGCCAACTTCTCGAGCCGCAGCGGATCTGTGAGCGCGCTAAAAAGAACGCCCGCCCAATCGAAACCGGGCGGGCGTCAGATGAAGAGCTGTGTTTCCTGAAAGGAAGAGCTCTCCTGGGTCGCACGGGGCGGATAGCGTCGCAGACGGAACGATTATTGTACGGTAACGCCAAAACGGATCGGCGGAAAACGGCCATTATTCGCTGGTCTGATCGGAGGGATCGCGCTCGCTGAGAGACGTGCGAACCGAGCGGCCGACCTGAAATCGGATGCCGAGCTTTTTCGCAATGCGACGCAGGGATGCGCGGGCTGTCTTACGCCGGTTGGGCGGTATCTTCACGGGTTGGGGGCTCCGTAATTCGTGGACGCGCAGGCCATCGCGCGAGCAAGAGAAGCGCGGGTTCAGAAATCTGCCGAGATCAATGCAACAAGCGTGGGGCATCGACGATCACTCGAAAATGATCTCGCTATCCTCGTAAGGGGTGACATTTGCCTCTTCAGAGGTGGGCGGCATGTACAGACCGCCTCTCGCCGCGTCGACGAAACGCCGGACGGTCATCGGTCCCTCCAAGGTTCCATCGGCAATGAGGTCGATCGGCGGATTACCACCGAACGAGGTAGCGCTATGGGGTTTGTGCAACCAGGCGACGCTTTCGAGTTCGTTGGCGAATAGTTCTCCAAGGCCCTTGTGAATTCCGAGCACCGCCGAGATCCGCATCAAGGCGTTCTCTTTCAAGGTGATTTCGCGATGCTCCCGAACCCTCTTGCGCCAGCGACTATAGGCCGAGCGGGATGGAGAGCCGAGGATCAGGCGCTGCTGCTCCCCGGTCAGTCTCCACAGGCCTGCGATGGCTAGAAAGGTACGGAGCGCGGGGGCGCTCAGGCGGCGGCGATCATCGGTCATCGTCAGACCCACTCCCGGTGTCGCCGGACTTGGGGATGGCCAGTATCAAAGCATCGCGGACCAGCGCGAGAGGGCCGGCGCGGCGGTCATGGTCGCGCAGTATTAGTTCTTCGGATATCTCGGCGACGCCAGCTTCCCGATATTCATCCTGATGTACGCGTATTTCATATGTCCCGATGGGTCCTGAGCCCGCGATGTTCCCCGCGGTGATCTCGCCAACTTTGCGTTTCAGCTCGGCGCGGCCCCACGGCCAGACCTCGACAGTTACAACCAGCATATAATTTTCCTAACATCCATATTATGAGGTACGCGTCGGCGGGTTACCCTTCGCCTCCGCTTTTCGCAGGGCCTCATCCAAGGGCCATTTTTCGGCCAATCGGAAAAAGGTACGCAGCGCAGGCGCGAGAAGGGCCTTGTTCGTTCCTTCATTGCTCGCCGAAGCACACCCCGTCGAAATCGGAGGACGCTGTCAGGCCTTTTTTCGTCAGTTTGAAGAGCGGCCCGGCCGGATCGAAGGCGGGTGCGAAATAGAGCGCGCCATCGATGAGGCGCGCGCAATATTCCGAATACCAGACCGGCACGAGGCCATCGATGCCGATTTCCAGGGTGACCTTCCTGGGTCCGATGGAGGGTCTAGAAACGCTGACAACGATGGCGTCGCATTTGGACATGCACATGGCATTCTCGACCCGTCTGCGGCCGCCTTCGTCCAAAGAGACGGCTGGTACGATCAGAAGATATGCGTCGGGTGCGATCAGGAATTGCGCGAACTGGCGCGGCAGCATCGAAATGTCGCTGTCGAGATCGAGGCCGGCGATCTCGATGATCGTGAGGGCGATCTTGAGGGTCTCGGCCTCTTCGGCCCGGTCTCTCGCGGTCATATATTTTTTCATCGTCAATCCATTCTTGCGGCGGCTCAGGCTGGACGGCCGCTGCTTTCATCTCTTCGTCCCAGCCAAAAGCTGGTGCTTCTTCATTGAGTGATCGGCCAAGGCCTGGGGCGTCGATGTGGCCGACACCGGTCATTCGCCGCTAACGGGCTGCCTCTGCCATTCGGCCCATTCGGCTGCGACCATCGCTTTGCCCGCATCGGCGGAAAACGGCCGGACGAACGGACCGAAGCCGAAGCATTGAAGCTCGCGGGCGGGCGCCATCAAATGGATATGCGGCGGATTGGTCGAGCCCACGGTGACCGGCAGGTGCATCGCGGCGATCACGGCGACATTGCGCTCGCGGCACAATCGTTCGATCGCGAACGCACGAACATCCTCCCAAGCCCGATGCAAGCGATCGGGGTTGGGAAAGCGCAGCGTGATCATGACGAGGAGATCCTTGAGCTGGCTACACGCCTGCTCCTCATATTTTTCGCAGAGGTGTTTCGGGTCGAGGAACTCGTCGTTCGCGTGGGGTGGCAAAAGAACGTCCCAGCGATAACAACTGGGTACCCACGGCGCCGAGACGTCGACCTTTTGCCCCGGGCAAAGACGCTTGAGGACCGAGGTCGGAACAGTCCGGACGGGACCATTCTTGATCTGCCGGCGCACGACGCCGAATATGAAGTTCGGATCATCGCCGCCGGGAATGGGCACGAAGTCGAGGTCACCGGGGGCAGGGATTTTCTTCATTACCACGACCAGCCTCCGATCCGGTGCGAGGCAAGATGAGCGCTCGCCCGCTCGATGCCGGCTTCGTGGTCCCACTCATCGGCAAAGGGATGATGCTCGGACAGGAACAGACCGCGCCGCATCAGATGGATTGATGGGCCGCTGCCCGGCGGAACGAGCCAGCTATCGCCGGCGAGGCTGCGGAACAGGCGATAGCCCAGAAACCATTCGAGATCGGCAGAGCCGGGCAGGGCGATGTCGACCGTCACATCGGTCGATGATCCGTCGGCCGCTCGCCGGAGCAACAGGACGGGGTGGCCTGTCGCGATCGCGACGACTTCGGTCTCGCCCAGGAACAACGGAGCCGCAGCCGCGGTGGCATGCACAACAACGCCCGGCGTCTTCAGAAAGAGGCTCCCGGGGAGCAACGTCGCCGCCATTCCACGGTCGGGACGGGCGGAACTATGCATAAGCGCAGCAACATGGTGCATGAGTTTGCTGTCGGGGCGCGTCGCTGCGGGGAGTAGAACACTGCCCCTGAGGGCTGTGTGAATCATGGAGCCGGAACCATCGGCCAGGTCCAGTGAATCGGATATCGTCGAAAATTGCACGGGCATTGCTCTTAATTGGGAACCCGGTTGCCGGGGTTCGGGCGGCAGCTCTCCTTCAGATGTCTTTCATCCTTTCAGCAGGGCCACCTGGCTCATCTTCCCCATTCAAGCGGCGGGGACCGCCGCGATCCTGCCTACTTGGCGCGGGTTGCGTGCACGCAACCCGCGTCCGGCGGTTCACCGCTCGTGGCCGCCGCGCCCGCGCGACGGACCGGGGCGTGACGGTTCGGGCGGGCTCTCCGTGCTGCGCGCGGCCCGCGGCAGGAGCAATGTCCAGGCAAGCGGGAGCGCCTTGCGGTCGATCGGCCGGTCGGCGGTCAGCTTGCCGAGCGCGACCAGGGCGTTCCGCCCGGTTGGCGAAGCCTCGAGTTTTCCGGCAATGCTCCGCAGGGCCTCGGACTCGCAGTAGACATGTACGTCGCTACCGACCATGCGCATCGCAAACTGCCCCTTGATGGTGGCCTTTGCGATCACGCCCACGGCGGCAAGGGTCATATCATTGGCCCCGGGCCATTTCCCCTGTTCGACCAATGTCTCGGCGCGCGCGATAATCCGGTCGGCGCGCTCGCGGAGCTCAGCGTCGGCCTCGGCCTTCGCCTGCGCCACCTTCTTCTGCTCGCGGCGCTTCGCCTCTTCGCGGACCAACCAATCCCGCCGCAGCCCTTCAAGAAGCATCTGCATGTCGCGCGACGGATAGGCTGCCCAATAGGCATTCCGGAGATGCATATCGAGACTATAGGGATCGAGCTTTGGCCGGCCTTCGCCGGCGACAAATGGCGATCGGGCGCTTTTCTCAACATGCCGTTTCAACGCCGTGAGCATTGCCTCCCATTTACGGGCATGGATGCGCTGGATGATGTCCTCGGCTTCAAAGCGATCGACATCGATATGTTGCGACGTGAAGCCCTGCGCAATCGCAAATCCCGTTGCCGTCCGAACTTGCGGTGGGAAGGGGGTTCGGCGGAATTGCCAAGCGGCTGCCGCTATTGCCTTGCGCCGATCGCTGTCCCCGCGAGTTTCGTT
This sequence comes from Sphingopyxis granuli NBRC 100800, assembly GCF_001591045.1. Lineage (GTDB taxonomy): Bacteria > Pseudomonadota > Alphaproteobacteria > Sphingomonadales > Sphingomonadaceae > Sphingopyxis > Sphingopyxis granuli. Next base: position 37,550 of record NZ_BCUA01000021.1, read on the forward strand.
GGTTGGGACGGGCACCGTGCGCGGCAACGGTACCGGAATGACCGGGTCAATGCCGTGATCCAGCATCGCCGCTCGCTGATGTAGAGCATTCAGCCGTCGATCCGCCGATGCGATCACCTGTTTGACCGTGATAGCTAATTCCGAAAGCTGCTGATCACGATGGTGTCGCTGGGCGACCTCGCCGAGACTGGCGAGCACCTGTGCGAGTGTCACGGCGGTCGACGTATCAGGTCTGATGCGATTCAGCCGATTACTGACCCGTTGTCCGGCGCCCAGCATGCGGGAGATGGCACCCGCCGTTATATCCTCCAGATTGGCGGCCAGCCCGTTCAGTCGATCGGTCGCCGCAATGCGCTCACTTGCGCGATGGATATTTTCGAGGCGAGAAAAGCCTTCTCTCGTCCGGCGCTCGATAGCCTCATTCTTGGCCAACATCGACTTCGCGACCGCATTGCGCGTATCGTCGATGGCACCGTCGAATACGGTCGATTTTTGGTGGATCGCTGAAGACCACTCCATCAAATGTGCGGTTTTCTCGAGTTTTTCCGCGGTAGCGCTGAGGTTCACGAGTTGCATGTGCCTTTCCGACGATTCCGAGAAGGTGCGACGAACGCGATTTGCAATACCCCGCAGATGTTCATCTTTGGCAATCTGGCTAATCCGCAGTGATAGGGCCGCGGCGAGAATCAACTGGCGCAGCCCCAGCAATTTCTCGCGCCGCGTCGCATGGGCTGTCTGATTGCCGATCGCCTCGACACGCTTCTCGTAGGTCGCAATCGCATTCTGTGCTGTTGATGCCTGGAGCGCGAGGCGTGCGTGAACGGCGCTTTCAAGGTCGATCATCTGGAGGTCCGCGGGTACAACCGCGGAAGTGCGACGAATGTCGTGCAGTCGCTCGGCCGCGACCGATCGCTCGCGCTGGAGCGCCAGGCCGGTTATGCTGATTACATGTCGCACTCGGCGCGCTATCGCCGACAACTGCTGCAACTGTTCCACCCGTTTCTCAAGCGCTTCCAGCCGGCGCGCCATCCAGGTGGCTTCCTGACCGATCTTCGCCTGGCCCGCAGCCATCCCGCGGGCTTTATTGCTGAGATGGGTATAGCGTTTGTCGATGCGGGCTGCGGACAGCGTCTTGTTGATCGCCTTGACCACGGCGATACGCCGGGCCTTGATGCCTGCAGGCGTATTGATGTCGGCCTCTTTGCCGAACGCGAAGCTCCAGTCATATGCTCCGTGGCGTTCGCACGGCCGCAGCGAATAGATGATATGGACATGATAGTTGCGCTGATCGCCCGCCCGGTCGGGGAGGTGGAGAGCGGCGGTGTAAGGCAGCCCGCGTTGATCGAAGAAGCGGCAGATGCGGCGGACGGCCTTGCGGCGCTGCCGGGCGCTGAGCTCATGCGGCAGGGCGATGATCTCGGCGATGTATACGTTCGCATTGCTACGATCATGCCGCTCGATCGCTTCCGACGTGCGATAATAAGCGGCGAGTTCGTTGCGGTTTGCCGCGATGTTCGACCACCAGCCGCATTCTCCGCCTTCGAGAGCGTCTTCGCGCACGATATAAAGAGCTGCCCGTTCGGCTTCGCCGTTTCGCCAGCGGCGCCCCTTGGTCGACGCAAATCCGCGCGCAATGAAGGCGAAATGGATCGAGTATAGCCCATCAGGCCCGCGTGCGTCCGTCGTTCCGGCCGTGCCGACGAGCATGTCAGCGGTGCGGTGAAAGAGCTTCCTGGCCGTGCTCGTACCGATCCTTGGCCGCTCCTCCTGCGGCATGCGGACACGCAATCTCTGGCGAAGTAGTTTCAGCTCTTCGGCCTCTTTGCGTTTGCGCCGGCGGCGATGGTGATTGGCCTCGCGCTCGTCGCGTGCATCCTCGGCACGCCGTCGCGAAGCCAGGTTACGAGCGCTGCGTTCGGCGGCCATAGCCGCCGCGACCGCCGCCGAACGCTCTTTCACCTGACCGTAACTCAGCTGCATTTTCTCTTCCTGCTTCGGTCGAGAGGGGGTGGCCGTTGGGTTGGATGGTCGAAATGACAAACAACACTTTACCGCGCACCACCCCCTCTCTCTCTACCTCTAGGTAGTGAAACCCATGGGGTGGCGGGTCCTGTTCACCCCCCAACGTCGAACGTGTCAGGCGTCACCGGCATCTATGGGGGTGAGCAGGAGTCCTGATTGGACCGCCTTCGCTATGTCGCTGCGTATGACATGCGAACTACCACTAGATGACGACGTCCTGCTCGGCTTGTTGGCAAGGCTGCGATCCCTGGAGCGAGACGCTCGGTCGGAAACCATCTTGGCCGAACAGAGTTTGTCTGAACTCCGAAGGCAGGCTCGGGCGCGGCCCAAGCGACGCGGTGGGGAGGGAAGTGCGGATGCAGAGAAATACAAGTTGGGATCCGTTCTGGTTCAGCTCGGCTTTGCCGGCGCAGATGATCTGGCCCTTCTGGGCCTGCTGGCGAGCGGGGACCGGGCGCTTCAGTGGTTATGCGAAGCCCGGCTTGAACGGGGCGCTATCCCCTTCGTCGAACTGGTTTCTGCTGCGATCAGCAAGTCTGGTCGGCTCGACTGGTGCCGCGAATGGGGCAACTATCATTGGCGCCTTCATAACAAGAGAGCATATGACGCCGCGGTGACTTCGTTCATCGAAGCTGGACCGACCGGCGCGGAGGAAGGTTGGCGCAAGCACGATGCCAGCGGCGACCAGATCGCGCTCATCGCCAAGCTTTGCGATCTCCTCGACGAGCCGTTGCCCAAGGGCTTGACGAAAGGCGAAGCCTTCGACTGGATTTATGAACGCGGCGGCAATCCCGCCCATTGGCATGAACCCACCGAGCCAGCGGAGTGGGAGGCATGACCATGGATATCGATGCTCTCTATGAGCAGTTCCAGATCAAGGAAAACGCCTTGGCGGATGTGCTCTCTCTTTGCGAGGCGGAGCAGGCCGCGGGCAGGAGCGGCGTCGGCGCGCTTCGCGAAGCGAACCGGCTCCATGAAGAACTCAAGTTCGTGGCTGGTCTCCTGGCCGAACTCATAGATGACGCCCTGGCAGAAATCGGAGCGAAGCCGCCGCCTAGCTCAACTTAACGAGAACCTAAGGAAGATTGCCGCTTAGAGTTCCGCAATTCAGGGTTGAGACGTGATGACAAACAAACCAACAACGAACAAAAATTTAGCGCGCACGCTGTCATGGCGTTTCAGATGGCTGACCTCCCAAGTGGTCGCAGCAAAATCCCAGAGCGTTGAGGAAGCTTTGGCTCTCCTCGGCAAGCTTTTCAACGATATCCGGGGTCTGAACAAAACCACTGAACAACTGCAGGCCGAGCTTTATTCTTTCGGCCCTTGGGACGATTGTCTCCCCGCTGTTCTTGACGCTTGCTGGTTGCCGTTGCCGACCGGGTTGGTTCCCAATTCCAAAGAGGCATTGGTCGAGCTCTGCGAAAAGTTGCTGGATCGGACAAATGATTCGACGCTGCGGGATATTTTCTTGGAGGGATGGCGCAGCAAAAATGACAATAGGCCTGGAGGCAGGATTTTTGACGAATTCTGCCAGGATCTGTGGAAAACCAGCCGGACTGACCCTGTTTTTTTTAATGCTGTCGTACGAGGCATGCATGGGACGGCCCTAGATTATCAGGCGCGGAAGGAGGCTTCGAGACATCTCACCCGTGTTCGGGCAGTACGCCTGATCAGCAGGATGGCGCTGGTCTGGGCTGCCCATGATGTTCAAGCGACTGTCGCAGCGGCACGCCTGTCTAAAACTCGCCCGCTAGCTGGGCTGATTGCGGGGTGGGCGCAAAATATGAAGGCGGACACCGTGTTTGCCGTGGTGAGGCCGATCTTTACGATCGCAAAGCTTAATTTTCCTAAATACCGGACCAATCAGGAAATTCGCCAGGGCAAGCCGGAAGGCAAATTGTCGAAGCACGACGATGTAGCGACGATTAGAGAAAGTCTTCCAGAAAACAATCGAGCTGCCTTTGCTGATTTTGTCGGATTCGGTGGGAATCGCGGGCTTTTTTCTCGACGCCGTCGGGATCGTTTCATGCAGGATTTGCCTCAGGCTCTCGAAAAGCAGAATCCCGAATTCTGGGCTGAACTGAAAGAACCTACCGGTCGATTTGCAGGCATGACCATGAGTCAGGTCTGGTATCGTGGACTGCTTCCAGCCGAGATGTCGGCCCTAGCTGCACTTCGGCTCGTTTATTGGGAAGAACGTTTGCAGACACATCTTTTTGGAGTGAAGAACAAGTATTGGCAGCCTGGAACTTACTTGCCTCAAGATGTTGGTTCAAAAACACGTGTTGCTGATCTGGTTCACAATCTTCATCGTGTTATCTTGCATAACGCGGGGCCGTTGAATGGCGAGGCCGTGTCAGGACATGATCATAGTCATATCTCTAATGCAGAGAAATTCATCGCGGATGCGTTGAGCACACCTCTTCCGACCGATGGGGAACCTGTGGGCCGGATGAGGACACTTCATGACCTAGATGTCTGCGTCGCGACCCGTTTGGGTCGATAGTGTTCGTGTGCTGCGCTTGTGAAATTGCTGCCCTCGACAGCCTCCTTTAGAGGCCGCGCTCGTGAGGAGGGAAATGACTGCCGCTACGGATCCAAGGACTCTAGCACCGTGCCGAGATCAGCAAATCAAGATGGCTGCACACTCCCGCAACCATAGAAAGCCCACTAGGCTAAGAGCTTAGTGGGCTTTTTTGGGGGCCTATATATCTAGCTAGCCAAGTAGCAGGCGGGGCTAAGGCCCCGCCTCTTTAGTCTCGCTTTGGCCTTGGAAGCGACAGCGTGAATTGGACTGTCTGGTTCCCGTAGTGCTCGGCGACCTTGTCCCGCAGTTCCCGCATGTCGTGGCAGGTCTTGGCCATGCCGATGACCTCGTAGCAACGTGACACGAGTTGCCGCACGCCAAGGTTCTCGGTCAGCTGCCGGTGCCAGTGCTCGCCCTGCTTTGGCTTGTTTGCCTTGAGGTAAGCCGCAACGTCGGGGTCTAGGGTGTCGTAGATCAGTTCGATGACCAATTTGCCCCACCACTTAGGACGAGAGTGAAGCGAGCCCTTCCAATTCGTGAGGCGGCCAAATTCTTCCCAAAGCTCGTCGGGAAAGGTTTTCTCCCAATCGCGAAGCTCGTCCGCGATGAAGGCGCGCAACTTCACCTGCAGGGCATCGTCGGCTCTCTCATACTGGTAGCCAGTCGCCTCATCGACCAGCGCATCAAGCCCGATCCGCGTCAAGCCAGCAGTCAGGACGGCGCACCGAATGGCCATTTCCCGCTGGCGGTCAGTGAGCGGCGCGCCCTCATAGAGCGCTTGGACATAACCCCTGCAAATCAGTTCAAAATGCTCGGTCGTGATGCCAAGGCCGGGCCACTGTGTTCCCGGTATGCGGAATCGGATGGTTTCCTGCAGGATTTTTTCCACGTTAATGTAGGGCTTAAGTGCTTTCTGCCCTACATAGTCCTGCAGGCTCCCGCGCTCGACATCGGCTATCGCCTTCGTTGTCGAGCCGGACGACAAAACGCGCGTCCCATCCTCAAGGACGTAACAGTCGAGTTCGTTTCCTCCGAGATCGATTATGCCGCGCCATTTTGCCGCCGGAAGATCGGCGTCAGCAACCTCGCGGTTGCCCTTGCCCGGCCCATCTTCCTCGGTGCCGCGTTCAGACGCGACCATTGCCTTTGCTACGGCGTCAAAGTCGGCGTCGATCGGTTCGATGGTGTCTTTATCTTTAGGCATGAATCAGTCCTTTGTAGGTGAGGCGCTTGCCGATCATGCGGCTAATGGTCTGGTCGATGAACCCCATGGTGCCAGCTTCGCGCGTATTCTGGCGGAACGAAAATTCGTTGACGTAGCGATGCAGATGCTTCTGGCTCATGTAGTGGTAGATGCCGTAGTGGCCGCGCTTCAACAGCGCCCAGAAGCTTTCGATCCCGTTGGTATGGATGCAGTAGTGACGGACATATCCGCCCGCCGAGTGATTGACGGTGTGATGGATATAGCCCTTCTTGGTCAGGCCGCGATAAGCCGAAAACTCGTCGGTCACGACGCTAGCGCCCTGCGGCACGTTAGCCTCCACGTAGCTCGTCAGCGTCTTGCTGGTGGTATCGGCGACCGGAGTAGCGCGCACCTGCGCATTATCGTCGCGGATACCGACAACAGCGGTCTTTCCGACGCCGCCACGGCCCATATGAAGGCGCTTAGAGGCGTGCTTGTTCTTCTCTTTGCCACCGATGAAGGTTTCATCGACTTGGACGTGATCGCCCATGTCGTCGCCCGGCTTGGCGAGCCAAGTTTCGCGGATGCGCTGCGCGAGGAACCATGCCGACTTCTGGGTAATGCCAAGCTCGCGCGCCATCTGGGTCGAAGGGATCCCCTTGCGCGCCGTGGTCATCATGTAGATCCCCATGAGCCACTTGTGCAGCGGCAGGCGGCTTTCGGCGAGAACGGTTCCGGTGCGGACGCTGAAATGCTGGCGGCAGTCTCGGCAGCGGTAGGGCATCGGCTTGTGGTTCTTGACCTCGGCGACCGAGAGGCTGCCGCAATGCGGGCAGGAGATTTCATCGGCCCAGCGGTTGCGCTCGAAATAGAGGCGAGCGGCGGCCTCATCAGGGAAGCGCTGAAAGAACTGATAGAGGCTGACGGTTTCGGGCTTGTCGGTCATGAGCCCTACTAGCCATAAACTCCTGCAGGTGTCAAATTATTTTGGCTAGTTAGATATATAGCTCCCCTTTTTTGCTGTTCGGAGCGGGCGGCATTCCGACCATTCCAAATTCGGAATCCTAACTTTTGCTTTGTTCCACTCTTCGATTGCGCGCGGCCGGAGTTGACAGTTACTGCTAAAATCGTAGGTAGCGCCATAGGGCAATACCAGGTCGACCGGAAAAAATCTTCTTCATCGCGGTTTTCATATTCGCGGACAGAGCGGGTGAGCACCACCAAGCGGAGCGTTTCAGCTACATTAGTCATAAGATATTGGCGACAGTGGTCGGCTGCTCCGCCATCGATTTTGCCTGGACGGATGGATTCCGGAGGCTTGGAGCGGATCGTAGTTGCCATTCCCCTCGAGCGGAGCGTGGCCGTGCCGGCGGCGGTCGAGGCTCAGCTCGGAATGATCTGGAGGTCCAGATGATCCGAATCGAACCCGTTGCCGCCCGGCACCGCGGCGATCGGCCGTTCCTGGACGCGCGGGCCCTGCGCGCGGCTGAGCACGGCCTGTCCCGAACCGTTGAGCAGGATCTCGTCGTTGCCGGCGATCAGGCGGGTGCCGACCAGCGTCCCGGGCGCATAGGTGACGACGAGCTCATAGCCGCCCGGCGCGTTGCAATATTCGCGGAACATGCCAAGCGATACGGCGTCGCCCTGGATCGCGCCGAACCCGGTGGGCTGATGGTTGACGGTGCATTGGACCGCCACCCGCGCGAAGAGGTTGAAGCCATAGGAGGCGGCGAGCGCGGTCGTCGGCGCCGCAACGAATATGAGGCCTGCGAGGCCCATCGAAAGTTTCCGTGTCATTCGCCACCCTTTCCGCCGAACTGGCCGAAGCGTAGGGTGGTGTTAGCGGCGCAAATCTAAGAATCGGTTAAGCGCCGCCGCGCCTGCGCGGCGCGATGGCATCGCACGGCGAGTGGTAGAGAGAGCTCAGCGCGCGGTGACGGAGATCGATATCACATCGCTGTAGGTGCCGGCGCGCCGATCGCTCACGTCACCGATCACGAACTGGATGTCGAGCGGATCGAGAAGGGGAGCGGCGCCAGCCGGCTTCGACAAACTGCTGACTCCGGACAGGTTGATCGCGTCGTCACCGATGGAGATGGCGTAGGGAACGGTCCATTCGGTGGAGCCGAGACGCAGCTTACCCAAATTGTTGGAGCGGACCTGTAGGTCGTAGGAACCGGTGCTGTTCACATATAGTCCGAGGACCACGGGCGCGATCCCTGTGCGCAACTCGCCGAGGTCGACGATGGCCTGGCCCTTGTTCATTGAATAAGCCCCCGAAAGGCCCATCCGTGCGGAAGGCAGAACTTGGATTCCCAGCGCTAGGTTCGTCGAACCAAAGGATACGAAGTTGCGATCCTGCGCGTCGATCGTCACGTCCTGCGTGAACATCCCCGCCTCGCGTACCTGACTGGGATCGACGACCAGTTTATAGGTCAGCATTTTCGATTGGTTCGGAGCCAGTACCAGTTCCGGATCGGAAAATTTTCTCAACGAACGGGCCGCGTAGGGAGTCACGTCGCGCGAATCGGAAAGGTTGAGGAGGGCATAGCGCACGGCGGTCCCACCGTTTTTCTTGAGGCCGAAGGGCGGCTGCGGCAGCTCGAAAACCGGCGTGATGCGGCATTCGGATCCGCCTTCGTTGAGGAAGGTCACGTTGAAACTGCCCTCGGGACTCCGGTTGTCGAACGGGTCGAAGCCCTGGATGAGCCAACTCGCCGGGGTCGCGGTGATGCGGACCAGGCATTCGGGCGATCGCGCCGTTGCGGCCGGCGTGGTTTGCGCCGATGCAGGCGCGGCGAATAGCGCCGCGGCGATGAAAAGGGAGGAGCGAAGCATCATGGCCTCCTATCTGTTCGAGCCCGGCCGAACGGTGCCGAGGTTCACGAGGCCGTCGGTATCGGCCGGGACGGTGAATTCAAATGCCTTGTCGATCGTGCCGTTGGGGCCATAGGTTTCGACCAGATAGCGCCGGCCGGGCAGCATGTTCGAAATGGCGAAACGGCCGACCGAATTGGTGAAGAAGGGCACGGGCTTCGGATTCTCGCCGTCCTTGACATCAAGCAGCGTGACGCGCCCGCCGATCAGCGACACGGGCTTGTCCGGCGCGGTGATCAGCGTGCCCATGACGCTGACGAAGGCATCGGTCCCGACGCGCAGCGTATAGCCGCTCTTGTAGGGCGGCTTGACGCGCACGATGCCCGGTCCCGTGTCATAACCGGCCGGCGCGTCCTCGACGTCATATTGCACTGATTGCATGCTATATGAACCGAGGAAATTGTTCATCGCCGCGCCCAGCGGACCGCTGCGGCCGATATAATCATTCTTCGACAGCGACTGGCCCACCACTACGCGGCGCTTGCCCAGATTTTCGTGCGGTTCGAGCAGCATGAAGCTGTCGTTGACGCGGCGGCCGACGCCGAACATGCCGCCGGCATAAGCCAATGTCGTCCCGATCCGCGCCGTCGTCACGTTCAACGCTGTGATGTCGGACAGGCTGGGGCCGAAGCTGGCGTGGCTGAGCGCGGCATCGAAGCGGTTGCCCGAATAGCTGCCGTAGCCGAGCAGGCGGGCATTGCCGTCCTGGCGCATCACCACGCCGCCGAAGCCGACGCTGTTGAGCTGATTGAGGCCGCTTTGATTATAGGAGAGTTCGGCCGTGTTGGCGCGCGTTTCATAGCGCGCTTCGGCACGGCGCCGGAAGCTCGGCTGGAACACCAGGCTGATGTTGAAGCTGACGCCGCTGCCGCGACCAGCGAAATCGGACGGATATTTCGTATAATCGACGCCCGAGCGTACCGACCAGCGGCGGTCAATATTATATTGGATGTCCGCCCCGATGCGATAGCTGTCGCCAAGGCCGAAGCGCGACTTGGTGTAGGAGGCGTTCGCGGTGCCGACCAGACGAAGGTCGAACTGGCGGGTATATTGACCAGTCAGGGTGAAGGCGCTGGCGTTGACGGCATTGGGGTTGCCCAGCGTCGCGAAATGCGGCGACTGATAATCCGCGCGAAGCGAGAAATAATCGGACGTCCCGCCGCGATCGAAATAATGTTCGTAGCTGAAGCCGCCGGCAAAGCCCTCGCCCGCTACTTTCGCATGGCTTCCCGCCGCGTCGAGGAGGATGCGGCCGCCGTTGCCGAGCACGAACTGCATCTGACCCGACAGTGCCTGGACATCCTCGCTGGCCTGGCCGCCGACGCCCAGTGCCGGATGGTTGAAGAACGCCTTGCGGAAAAAGCCGGTGAAGGCGAGCGGGCCGCGATAATCGGGCGCGCCGCCGAACGATCGGCTCGTCGGACCGAAAAAGGCGCCATATTCGAAATCGCCGGGATCGAGGTCGATCGGGTCCAGATATTGCTGATAGGACAGGTTCTGCACCGCGCCGCTGTTGTCGGTGACCTGAATCTGGACGTCGTTACTGCCTGCGACCAGCGGCAGCGAGCTGAAATCATAGCGACCGGGCTGCAGGCGCACCTCGCGATAGAGAGTGCCATTGCGCATGAAGCGCACCGTCGATTCGCGCTGGATGACCAATTGCCGGTCGGCTTGCAGGACGGCAGCGCGAAAGGCGTTGAACCGCCGCCGCTGCCGCAGGACACCGACGCCGCCCATTCGCACATAGCTTTGCTGCCCCCGCGTCTCCGGATCGAGGTCGCCCAGATACCAACGGCGATAGGCTTCGGGCTGATCGTAGACCAGTCGGGCATAGTTGCGGCGGAACAGATACTTCTCGCCGGTGTCGGTCATGCGCTCGGCGAACTGCGCGTCGCCTTCGAACACGACGGGGCCGACGCGGACGGCGCCGTCGAAATTGACCGTCGGCCGATCCGCCTGATCGAGATCCCAGACATAACTCTGGATCAAGTTCAGGTTCAGAAAAGCCGAAAAACCTTCCGGTGTCAGCGATGTATCGTTAAGGTCATCGCGCGGTGGCGCGAAGATATCCTGAATCGCGCGCTGCTCGGGCGAAACCTGAACGACGACGACCGCCAGCGAACCGGGGTCATAGGTCAACTGGACGCCCGTCCGGTCGAGGTCGTCGGGGCCGAAACTCTCCATGCCCTGCAGACGGCCGACAAGGCCTGCCTGCGCTTCGTCGTTAAGGACCGGACGCATCAGCCGAATGAAGGTCGCGACGTCGAGCATGAAGCGATCGTCGGCGGTCAGCCGCATCGGAATATCGCCCAGGCTGCGATTCTGGAACGTCAGCGGCACCGTCATGTCGATGTCGCGGTCATAGGGGTTGATATCGGGGCGCCCGTGCGGCCCGATCGGCACCTGCGGTACGGTCGGGGTAGGTGCTGGGGTTGGCAACGGCACCGGTGTGCCCGGCAGCGGAATCGGTGTCGACGTGCCTTCGGGCGGCGTACGCTCGGCCGTGCCGGGCCGCGTCGGCAGGGGAATCGACACCTGCGCCGCCGCCGCGCTCGCCCACAAGGCAGGCAGCGCGACCGAGCAAAGGGCGAGGGCGCGCCTCACTTCTTGAACAGGACCTTGATCGGCCCCGGCCCGAATCCCGCAACCGGCAGGTTGAAGGTGCGCTGGCCCTGCGCGGGGGTATAGCCCGATCCGACAATGCGACTCAGTTCCTCGGGCGACAGGTCGACGCGCAGATACTGGCCCTCGCGATCGGTGCCCTCAATCTGCCACGTCAGGTCCGACATCATCGCATGGCGGCGGCCGCTGTTGGTCAGCGTGACCGCGACACCGTCCTGCATCGGTCCCTTCTCCGTCGATCCGGGGGCGGGGGGCAACTGATAATCGACTTGGTGCGCGTCGGTGGCAGCGACATTGGGCTGCGCTCCAGGGGGCGCGACGACGACGAGCGCGCGCATGTTGTAAAGCACCTGCAATTTGGCGCCGATGCCCTCCTCGGTCGTCGGATCGAGGGCGACGGGCAATTGTTCGACCGCGACATAATAGGCCTGCGAGGTGGCGATGTCGGGATCGCCGACCCATTGCAGGCGAATGACCTGGCGGCCGCTCGTCGGCAGCACCCCCTGCGGCGGAAAGATCAGGAAATCCTCGTCGGCCGGCGTTTCGGTGATTTCGCCGTTCGGTTCGTAGTTCATCCGATAGACACGCGTCTGGAACGCCAGCGTGCCCGTATTGATATTCTGCACTTCCATGCGGGCGACGGCTGCGCTGCCGCGCGATTCCATTTCCAGCACCATCGGCGAGACACGCATCGCCAGCGCCGGGACGGCAAGCAACAGGATCGCGGCCAGCGCGGCCAGGACGGTGCGCGCACGGCGTTTCAGCATCGTCAGTGCCGACATCATCTTATTCCCCCCAAAGCAGGGCATAATTCCATTATTTCATAAAGAAAGGGGAAAGATCGCTCTTCCCCCTTTCCTTTTGCTTGCCGATCGAACTTACGAAGCGGACAGCGTCAGCGTGGTCGTGCCTTCATAGGTACCGGCGACCAGGCCCTTGTCGCTGAGCGCAGCGGCGGTGATGTTGATGTCCATCTGCGAACGCCACGCGCCTTGCAGAAGGAAGCCGCTCTTGCTGTTGTCGCCGACGGACAGATTCTGCGTCGAACCAGCCGAAGGGCCGCCGCGCGGAACACCCTGCCAGCTTGCGCTCACCGTGTAGGGGATGTTGGCACGGAATTCATCGGTGTCATACGAACCGGGAGCCGTGTTCACGAGGCCCTTTACACTGTCCTTCTCGATCGTGACGCGGTTGTTGAAGTTGCAGCCCGCGGTCAGCGTCTGGATGTCGACGTCGATGTTGCCGGTCATTTCGAACGCCTGGCCGACATTCTCGTTGTCGCCGGTCTTCACGCCGATGACGCCGAGGTCGATATCGCGGACGTTGGTCGTGTAGTTGTTGCCCGAATAGAAGGAGCAGTCCTTGCTCACCGTGCCCGACATCGCGAACTGCACGTCAACGGTCGGCGTTGCTGTTTCGCTGTCGTCGCTTCCCGTCGCCTGGACGGTGTAGCGGGTGCCGACTCCCAGATTGATACCAGTTTCACCAAGGACCTCACCCACGTTGACCATGAGGGGGGGCAAGAAGGGGATCGGGTTGATGTTGGTCGGCTGCGGATTGGTGAACGTGTAGTCGACGGGCGCCGAGAGGTTGATGGGGCCGACGTTGACGTTAACAACTCCGGTTCCCGCATAATGCTTTTCATTCGTGCGCGCAGCGGCAGGCGAAGCCATGCCGATGATCGCGAGGGCGGCGACGGTGCCGCAAAGAATCTTCTTCATAATCTTCTTCCCTCATTTTTCAGCCGTGTCCCCGGTTCTCGGAGATGCGGCCGTTCCTTCGCACCGGCTGGTCGGAGAGGCGGATGGACACGGTGCCTGCCCATCGCCCTAATTCCGCCCGCGAGACACCCCGCGGGCGAATCTCAACTCGGCGTGACGGTGATCGTGATCACCTCCGCATAATCGCCCGCCAGCAACAGCCCGGCTTCGCCTGTCGGGCGGCCCAGTTCGACCGCCAGCGTCATGCCGTCGGTGGCGATTCCGCCATTGCTGGAAATCACGCCGCCCGCCTGAATCTGGCTGCTGGTGAATGACTGGCTGATCATCGACCGGTTCGGATAACGAACCGGCATCTGCACGCTCAGATTATAGGGCAGCTTGCCGCCATAGGGGCCTTGGCCGTTCGGCATCGTCGTGTGCGCCAGGCCGCCGCCCGTGCCGCTGATCGTCATCGTGAAGGGCAGGTTGCAGTCGAAGGGCACGTCCATCTGGAAGCTCAGCCCGCGCTGCTCGAGGTTGCCGAAATCGACGTTCGGAATCTGGCCCATCGCGCAATGTTCGCGGATCGAGCCGCTGACCGCGATGTCGATCGAGCGCGCATTGTCGATCTGCATGTCGGCTGCGGCAGCCGGCGCGGCGAATGCCGTCGCAACGAGCGCAATGAGCAGCAGGCGCATGAACGCTTCCCCCAATAAACCTGAACGGTTTTTGTCCGCGTAATTGCGGTCCTGGGCATCCCCTATGCCCGGGGAAGTCGCGACCCGACTCACCCCCCCTCCGTTAGGGCCAATTTAATACGGGAGTTAATTTTTATGTGAACCCCAAAAATTTCTGCGGGATCAAATCGAACGGCGTGTAAATGCTCGGAAAATCGAGGAAAGCCGGGAAGCGCGAGGGTCTTGAGGGTTAACCGCCGGACCGGTCGCGACGCCGGGCAAGCAAGCCGTCCTGTTATGGAACAGGCTGCATCCGAATCTTAACCGGATTTCTGCTCTGCGGAGCGTCGACACGAACTGCATCCACGCCGGACCGCACCAAGCTTGCGGCGGATCGCGGCAACGTTCGCTGACGAGTGTGCGTTTCGCTCGGCACGGCCTATCCGGCCGGATTCTGGCGGTTGGGCGACCAGGCCGAAATGAAAGGCATCATGTCCTCGTCCGTTCCCCCGGTCTTCCCGCCCGCCGCCATCCCGTCATCCGCCTCCCGCTCCGTTCGCGGGTCGTCGGCGGATGTCGGAGAGGGCGTTTCCCGGCGGGCCGTTAACCCCTCGGCAACGCCTCGCTGCGAAGATCGCGCGCCTATGGTCATTCACGGAACGATGATGGAACCGTCCGCCGGCACCGCCCGGCAGCGCGCGGACCGCCTGCGGCTCAACCTGACGGTCGAGGGCGGTACGACAGGGCAGGGCGGGACCGCCGTGACCGTGCACAATCTGTCGGTGACCGGCGCGCTGATCGAAACCGCTGCCAACCTGCTGCTCGGCCAGGATTTCACCATCGTGCTGCCCGAGGCGGGCGAGGTGGTCGCCTCGGTCGTGTGGCAGAGCGAGCGGCTGTTCGGCTGCCGCTTCCGCCAGCCGCTGCCGCGCGCCGTGCTGAGCGCCGCGCGCCTGCGCAATCCCCTGCCGTCCGATGTCGATCCGGCCGACGGGGGCGAGGCTGTGGCTGCCGACGCCGCCGAGCCGCTGGGCATGCGCCTGCGCCGCCTGCGCGAGGCGCGCGGGATGAGCCTTGCGGGCCTTGCCAGGGCGGCCGGGCTCAGCAAGCCGAGCGTCTGGGCGTGGGAAAAGGGCACCACCGTGCCGCGCCGGAAAAGCCTGCACGCGCTCGCGACCGCGCTGCGCGTTTCCGAACAGGAGATCGTCGGCGATGCCGCCATGGTCGGCCTGCGGGCATCGGCGCAGGCGGCCAGCCGCCGAGCCGCGGCCGAGGACATGGACATGCTGAAGGCCGAGATCGCCACCGCGCGCCAGCGCATCGCGCGCGCGGCGGGGGTCGATGCTGCCTCCATCCGCATCCTGATCGAGCTTTAGGGGAAAGCTTCAACCCCCTCCGTCGGAAGCCGCGCTCTCCTCGCGCCGCAGGCGGCGCGCCGTGCGCTCGTGCCGGACCGCCGCTTCGCGGAGCCGCCGCGCGAGGAAGGGATCGCCGCTCGCGTCGGCCTTCAGCCGCGCGACGCGCGCCAGTTGCTCATGATAGATGGCGTCGCGAATCGGTTCCACGCCGCCTCGATACCACGGGAATCCTCAGGCCTTCGCATCGCCGCGCGACGGGGCTGTCGCCTTTTGGGACAGGGCGTGCGCGCCGACGCCCATGCTTTCGGGCCCCCAGGCGCGACAGAAGGTGTCGAGCGCGCCCTCGATCTCGGCCGCCACCCGCGCCCGGTCGCAGCGCCGCGCCTCGGGAAGGTTGAGCACCGCGAACTGATAGGAGCCGCTCTGGCACAGGCCCGTGAAATGCTGGACCGCGCGCAGCGGATCGCCGCGCCTGAGCTCGCCCCGCTCCATCTTCTCGCCGATCCACACCGCGAGCCGCGCCTTGCCGCGCCGCGGCCCGCGCTCATAGAAAGCCTCGGCCAGATGCGGGAAGCGCCTCGCCTCGCCGACCACGAGCTGATAGAGCGACAGCAGCGGATCGGTCATCAGCGTCGGGACCAGGATATTGGCGAAGCGGCGCAGCACCGCGACGACATCCTCGTCGACCGGCAGGTCGATGTGCAGCATCTCGCCATATTGACGGACGATGTCGTCGACCACCGCTTCGAACAATTCCTCCTTCGACGGGAAATAGGTCCAGAGCGTCGTCTTCGACCCGCCCACCTTGCTCGCGATCGACGACATGGTCGTGCCGGCATAGCCGTGGGCGAAAAAGGCTTCGCGCGCAGTATCGACGAACGCCTGGCGGCGCTTCTCGCTCGCGTCGTCGGCGGGTCCCGTACTGGCTGGTATCATTTCGATTGACAATTCGACTCCTCCCATTATGGACGCACGATACCAGCTAGTATCGTTGGACGCCATGCCCCGTTTCCTTGTTACGACAACGGCCCTTTTCGGCCTGCTCGCCGGCTGCGCGGCGCCCGACCTGGGGCCGCGGCCACAGGTCGTCGCCGCCGACTCGCTCGCGTCGGGCGCCAGTCTGGCCGACGCGCACGGCGAATGGCCGGTCGAAGGCTGGTGGCGCGCGTGGGGCGACGCGCAGCTCGACACGCTGATCGCCGAAGGGCTCGCCGGATCGCCCGACCTTGCCGCCGCCGCGGCGCGGGTGCGCGCCGCCGATGCGCTGGCGCGGCAGGCGGGGGCGGCGCTGCTGCCGCGCCTCGGCGCCGAAGGCAGCGCCGGCGGCGTGAAGCAGAGCGGGACGATGGGCATTCCGCCGCAGTTCGTCCCCGACGGCATTCAGGACACCGGCCACGTCGCCGCGACCTTGTCCTTCGACCTCGACCTGTGGGGCCGGAACCGCGCCGCGCTGGCGGCGGCGACCTCCGAAGCCGAGGCGGCGCGCGTCGATGCGGCGCAGGCGCGGCTGATGCTGACCACCGGCATCGCGGCGGCCTATGCCGACCTCGCCGCCCATCACGAAGCGCTCGACGTCGCGCGCGAAGCCTTGCGCGTGCGCACCGCGAGCGCGGCGCTGTCGGCCGACCGCGCGCGCGCCGGGCTCGACAACCAGG
>NZ_BCUA01000022.1 GCF_001591045.1 Sphingopyxis granuli NBRC 100800
TTGCAAGATGAATCCCCACACGCCTTAGAACACCGCCTTCGCCGCATCGCCGTCGTTTGCCCGCGCAGGCGTCGCGATTGTTGATCCGAAAGGCGGCCTGCATCAGGATCGTTGCATTCAGCGCAACATCATGCATCAGCTCCTGGCATTGTCTTGGCCGCGGCAGGCCCTAGACTTCGCTGGTTCCGGGCGGTTCCGGACTGATCGCGGAATCCCTATGCCTATCGACACCCTTCGCCGTATCGCCCGGTATCTGACCGGTCTTGCAGCCGCCGTCCTCGTCACGGCTCCCGCCGTCGCCCAGTCGCCGGCGCCCGATGTCGTCGCGCTGGTCGGCGGCGCGGTGGTCGACGTGGAAAACGGCCGCGTCATCGAGGACGCCGTCGTCGTCATCGAGGGCGAGCGCATCGTTCAACTCGGCCCGCGCGGCCGCCTCCAGCCCCCGCCGGGCGCGCGCATCGTCCCCGTCGACGGGCGCTGGCTGATCCCCGGCCTCATGAACATGCACGTGCATTTCGGCCTGAAGCTTCCCGGCACCGCCGGGGCCGAGTTGCAGAACGAAACGGACGCGCAGCAGGCGCTGCGCATGGCGCACAACGCGCGCCTGTCGCTGCGCGCCGGCGTCACCTCGGTTCGTCTGGTGTTCGAAATCCACGGCAATGATTTCGCGCTCCGCCGCGCCATCGACCGGGGCGAGGCCGTCGGGCCGCGCATCGAAACGGCCGGCGAACTGATCGTGCCCACCGGCGGGCACGGCTTCCTCGAGGTCGACGGCCCCTACGCCTTCGCGCAGGCGGCGCGCCGGCAGATCAGCCAGGGTGCCTCGTGGATCAAGATCGCCATTTCGGGCGGCATCTCCGACACGCACGGCGCCATCGCCGCCGCCCCGATGACCAACGACGAATTGTCGGTCCTCATCGACGTGGCCCACCGCAACGGCGTGCGCGTCACCGCGCACAACGGCTCGCCCGAGGCGGCGATGCAGGCCTTGACCTACGGCATCGACGGTTTCGAGCACGGCTATCACCTGACCGAGCCGGTGCTGCGCCGCATGGCGAAGGACAAGGTGTGGCTGGTTCCGACGATCGTGGTCAGCCAGCCGGGCGCGCGCGCCTTCTATCAGCGCATCGGGTCGCCGGACTGGTATTTGCAGCGGGTGGACAGCGTCGGCCGCGACCATTGGGCGATGCTGCAGTCCGCGATCCGCCTCGGCGTGCCGATCGCGCTGGGCACCGACCAGTTTCCCTTCGAGGACAATGAGGGCACGACCGCCACCGTGCGCGAGGCGGAGCTTTACGTCGACGCGGGAATGACCCCGCTCCAGGCGCTGCAGGCGGCGACCATCCAGCCGGCCCGCATGATGCGCCGCGACGCGGACATCGGCAGCATCGCCGTCGGCAAATATGCCGACATCGTGCTCGTCGATGCCGACCCGACCCGCGATATCCGCGCCTTGCGCTCGATCGACTTCGTCATGAAGGGCGGACAGGTCGTGCGCGACGACCATGGCCTTTCGGGCCAGGTCCGGTGATCCGGGCGGCGTGACTCCATGACGCTCCGATCCCTGCTGTCGCCGACCCACCGGCGCTATGCGCACCGCTGGCTCCTGCTGATTCCCTTCATCTGGCAGGTCGGCGGGACCCCGCTGGTCAACACCGCCGCCGTTCGCGTCTTTTCGCTGCCGCTGCCGATGCTGTGGCAGATGTGCGGGATTGTGGTGGCGAGCGCCACCATCGGCTTCGTCTTCGCGCGCGACGAGCGCATCGAGGCGAATGACGAGCCGGATTCCTTCCCCGAACCTTCCGACGAGGCGAAACCCTCGTGATCCTCGGCCTGACCATCGCCATCGTTCTCGGCACCATGCTGGGGGCGCTGTTCTACGGCTATCGCAAGACCCGCGCCCGGACGGTCGCCGAATGGGCGGTCGGGGGGCGCCGGTTCGGCACCCTGATCTTCTGGTTCCTGAACGCGGGCGAGATATACACGACCTTCGCCGTTCTCGGGATTTCGGGCTATGCCTGGGCCTATGGCGCGCCCGCCTATCTGGCCTTCACCTCGGTGTCGCTGGCCGCGACGCTGGGCTATTGGCTGATGCCGCGCATCTGGCAGGCCGGGCGCGAAGGGGGATTCATCACGCAGGCGGATTTCTTCGCCGCCCGCTATGATGCGACCTGGCTCGGTTGCCTGGTGGGACTGGCCGGGATCGCGGCCATCGTGGTCTATGTGCAGATCCAGATCACGGCGCTCAGCCTGATCCTTCGCCTCACGCTGGGCACCGGCGTGTCGCCGACCATGTCGGCGGTCCTCGCCGCCGTCATCATGCTGGCCTTCGTCTATGTGGCCGGCCTGCGATCGGCCGCCTTTGCGGCGGGGGTGAAGGACATATTGATGATCGTGCTGGTGGTGGGCCTCAGCGCGACCGTCGCCGGCAAGGTCGGGGCGTCGTCGATCCTCGACGTGTTCGACCGCGTGCAGGATCAATATCCGGGGATCGGCGTCTTTCCGGGGCTGGTTCCGGAGGCGGGCCTGTCGGTCACCTGGATGATGACCGCCGCGGTGAACGTGGCGCTGGGCACGTGGATATTCCCGCACATGTTCCAGCTCTGCTACGCGGCCGGCAGCCGCAAGGCGATCCGCCGCAACGCCGTCTGGCAGCCGCTCTATTCGCTGTCCTTCTTCTTCATCATCCTGCTCGGCTTCGGCGCCCTGCTGGCGGGCGTGTCCCCGCCGGACAACGACATCAACGCCGCGCTGCTGCAATTCGTGTCGGATTCCTATCCGGGCTGGATGATCGGGCTGCTGGCCGGAACCGCCTGCCTCCTCGCGCTCGTGCCCGGCTCGGTGCTGCTGCTCACGGCCGGCTCGATCTTCAGCCGCAACGTCGTCATGCCGTTGAAACCGGACCTGAGCGACCGCGCGACCCTGCTGCTGTCCCGGCTGTCGATGGTGGCCTTCGCGGTGATCGCGGTGTGGCTGACGCTCGGCGCCACGGCCTCGCTGGTGGAGATCGGCCTGTCGGCCTATGCGGCAATCGGCATGCTGACGCCGGGGGTGTTCCTCGCCTTCCTGTGGCCCCGCGCCAATGCGCTCGGCGTCGCGACGGGCATCGGCGCGGGCTATCTGGCCCTGCTGCTGCCGGCGGCGCGGGACATGTGGGCCGTGGCCCTGCCGGATTGGGACATCGGCCTCGTGGCGATGGGGGTCAACTTCATCGTCGCGGTGATCGCGATCCTGCTCACCACGCGCGCCTCTCCGGCCGTCGCCGCGGCCGCGTGACGGCGATCACGCCGCGGCGGGACCGTCGCTTTCGCTCCATCCCTTGAGCCGCGCCTCGAAGGCCGCCATCAGGCGGGCCGGGGCGCCGTCCAGCTGGCGTCCCAGCCGGTGGATCAGGCTGACCGAGGTATGTTCGAGGTCGGCCTCGTAGATGGGCCGGGCGACGAGCCGGCCGTCTTCCAGTTCGGCGGCTGCGGCGATGCGCGGAAGGATGGTCACCATCCGCCCGGCGCGCGCGGCTTCGCGCATCACATAGATCGAACTGGTGGTGAGCACCGGTTCCAGCCAGACCTGCTCGCGGCGCTCCGCCTCGCGCAATATCTGGTGCAGCCGCAGGTTGGCGTCGGGCAGGCACAGGTCATAGGTGCTCAGGTCCTCCAGCGACAGCGACTTGCGCTTCGCCGCCGGGTGATCGGGCGCACAGATGACCATCAGCGGCTGGGCGACCGTCGCGCGGACCCGGATCTTGGGCTCGGTGCAATCGTTGAAGATCAGGCCGAAATGGGCGTCGTCCTCCAGAACCGCATGCACGATCTCGGATGTCGGCAGGACCGACGCGGTCACGGCGATGCCGGGATGCTGACCCTGGAAATCCTCCAGCACCTTGGAAAAGAATCCGCCCAGGAATCCCTCGCCGATGGCGATGCTGACCTTGCCCGCCTTCAACTGCCGATGCTCGTGCAGGCGGTTCATGAAGGCTTCTTCGTTGGCGATGCAGCCCTGATAATATTCATAGGCCAGGCGCCCGGCCTCGGTCATTCGGATGGCGCGCCGGCCGCGTTCGATCAGCGCCACGCCCATCGTTTTCTCCAGCTGCGCGATCTGGCGGCTGATCGATGAAACCGCCACGCCGATCTTGTCGCTGGCCAGTCGCATCGAACCCAGGCTGGCGGCTTCGTAAAAATAATAGAGAGCGTTTCCGTGCATGGCGGCCACATTATCGATCCTTGCGTTGAACGCAATGATTTCGGCCAATCATCCCGCCTTGCGGGACAGGGAAAAATGCAGGACAGGGGGCGCCATTTACGACTATGCCTAATTTCGAGGTGCTTGTGGCAACCAAGAGAACGCGCGTCGGGTGGCGCGGCTATATCCCGGCGATCACCACCCCTTTCGATGCCCAGGGTGACATGGACCTGCGCGGTCTCGGCCTGTTGGTGGAATGGCTTCATGCAGAGGGGATGCATGGGCTGGTGGTGGCGGGCACGACCGGCGAATGGACCAGCCTCAGCCCCCGGGAACGCAAGGCGCTGATCGCCGCGGTCGGCGCGCAGATGGCGGGCAAGCTGCCGCTGATCGCCGGATGCACGGCCTTCACGGCGGCCGAGGTGCTGGAATTCGCCGCCGAGGCGGCGGTTTCGGGCTTCGAGGGGATTCTCGTGACCCCGCCGCCCTACATCCGTCCTTCGGATGACGAGATTCATGCCTTTTACAAGATGGTGTCGGATGCCAGTCCGCTGCCGATCTGCGTCTACAACTGGCCTCCGGGCACCGGGGTGGACATGTCGATCCCGCTGCTGGAACGCCTCGCCGATATCGAGAATGTCGTCGCCATCAAGCAGTCGACCGGCGACCTGCGCCGTTTCGTGCAGACCTATTTCGGGCTCAGCGATCGGGTGCACGTCTTCGGCCACAGCATGGACGATTGCGGCCTCGCCCTGTTGAAGGGCGCGGGCGGCGATGGCACCATGGGGGCGGGCGGCGTGCTTGGCCGCGCGCAACCCGACTTCTACAATCATGTGTGGGCCGGCGATTTCGAGGCGGCCCGCGCATGCGGACGGCAGGACCGGGTCATCATGGACGAATGGTATACCAAGGATCTGGTCGGGCGCTTCGGTTCGGGGCCCGCGATTCTGAAGGCCGCGCTGAACATCCAGGGGCTGCCCGGCGGTCATGTGCGCCGTCCGCTGCTCGACGTGTCCGCCCCCGACCTCGATCGCATCCGCGCCACCTTGACCGCATTGGGACGCGTCTAGCCGAAATGGACGGCGTCGATGTCCTGGTGATCGGCGCTGGGCTGGTGGGATGTGCCGCCGCCTGTCGGCTGGCCCAGGCGGGGGCGCGGGTCGAAATCCTCGAAGCGGCGCGTCCCAACGCCGGCGCCTCGGGCGCCAACGCCGGTTCGCTGCATTTCCAGCTCGAGCGCCGCTTTCTCGAAAATGGCGAGGCGCTCGCCGATCAGGCGGCCTCGATCCTGGGCCTCAACCTGCTGGCGATCGAGGAATGGCGCGGGCTGGCCGACGAACTGGGCCCCGACATCCGCGTCCATATGCGCGGCGGCCTGATGGTGGCCGAAACCGCGGACGAGGTCGCCATTCTCGAACGCAAGGTGGCGCGGGAGGTTCAGGGCGGCCTCGCGTCGCGGATGATCGACGGCGACGCGGCGCGCGCGCTGGCGCCCGGCCTGTCGGAAACGGTCGTGGCCGCCAGCCATCTGGAGGCGGAGGGGCACGCCGACCCCAAGGCGCTGACGCTGGCGTTCGCCGCCGCCGCCGCCGCGCGGGGTGTCCGGCTGCGCCAGCGGTGCCGCGTCGTCGCGGCGCGCCCGGTGCGGAGCGGCTATCGGCTCACCGTCGAGACGCCCGATGGCCCGGAAGACCTCACGGCGCCGAAGATACTGATCGCGGCGGGCGCGTGGAGCGCGCGGATCGGCGAATTGTTCAACCTGCACCTGCCGCTCTACCCCGTCGCGCTGCTGATGAGCGCGACCGAGCGGACGGCTCCGCTGCTCGATCCGCTGATCCAGCATGTCGGGCAGCGGCTGTCCATGAAGCAGGCGCAGGCGGGGAATGTGCTGATCGGCGGCGGCTGGCCGTCGCGGATGCGGCTCGACGCCGCTGGCCGCTTCGACCTCGACCGGCCCGCGGAGATGCTGGCCTCGTCGCTGAGGGGCAATCTGGCCGTGGCGGCGCGGGTGTTCCCGCGCGTCGCCGAGCTGAACCTGATCCGCAGCTGGACCGGGATCACGGCGATCACCGCCGACCAGCTGCCCCTGGTCGGAGCGATTCCGCAGGCGCCGGGCGTCTATGTGGCGGCGGGCGGCTCGGCCTTCACGCTCGGCCCCACCTTCGCCCGCCTGCTCGCACGGCGCATCCTCGACGAGCCCGAGGAGCGGCTGGAGATATTCTCGCCCGCGCGCTTCGGCCATCTCAACAGCTTCATGGGGGCGGCGGATGCGTAGCGACGGCGATGTGCGGCGCGGGGCGCCCCTGACCCTGCTGGTCGACGGGCAGGCGGTCGCGGCTTTCGAAGGCGAGACGATCGCGACCGCCATGCTGGCCCGCGACCTTCTGGCCTTTCGCCTCGATCGCGGCGGCCGGCCGCGGGGCCTGTTCTGCAACATGGGCGTCTGCGGCGAATGCCTCGTCACGGTGGCGCACGGAAGCGCGTCGCCGCGCCGGCTGCGCGCCTGCCTGACCCCGGCGGCCGACGGCATGATCGTCACCACGCGCCCGGACGAACGGCGATGAACGACGACGCCCGCCCCGACTATGACCTCGCGGTCGTCGGCGCAGGCCCCGCCGGGCAGGCGGCCTGTCTGGCGCTGCCCGACGGCCCGCGCATCGTCGTGATCGACGAGCAGCTTCGGCCGGGCGGCCAGATCCTGCGCCAGCCGCCCCGCGCCTTTTCCGTGCGCGGCTGGCTGGAGGGCGCCGAATACCGCCGCCTCAAGGCTCGGCTGGCGGCCTTCGAATCGCTGGAGTCGGTCGAATGGCTCGGCGGCTGCTCGGTGCTGGGCGCGCGCGAAGCGGGGGAGGGGTGGCGCCTCGCCCTTTCGGACGGCGGCGGCGTGCGGGAGGTCACCGCCCGGCGCATCCTGATCGCCACCGGCTGTTACGACATGGCCGTGCCCCTGCCGGGCTGGACGCTGCCGGGGGCGATGAGCGCGGGGGGCGTGCAGGCTTTCGTGAAGAGCCAGATGCTGGCACCCGGGCACCGCATCGCCTTTGCCGGATCGCACCCCCTGCAACTGCTGGCGGCCGATCAGCTGCGCAAGGCCGGCGGAACGGTGGCGGCGGTCGCGTTCAGCCAGCCTTTCCGGCGCTTCGTCCTGAAGGCGCTGGGGCGTCCCTGGACGGCGCTGACGAACCTGCCGCGCCTGATGTCGGTCCTGCTGATGGGATGGCGGCTGCGCGCGGCGGGCGTGCCGATCCATTTCGGCCGCGCGCCGACGGCCGTCGAGGGCCGCGACCGGGTGCAGGGCCTGCGCCTCGAGGACGGAGCGGTCGTGGCGTGCGACGCGGCGGCCTTCTGCTTCGGTTTCCTGCCGCAGTCGGACCTGCCGCGGGCGATGGGGCTGGCGGTCCGTCCGGCACGGCCGGGCGGCTGGAAGGCGTGCCATGACGCATGGATGCGGGCCTCGCGCCCCGGCGCCTATGTCGCCGGAGAGACGACGGGGGTGAAAGGCGCCGATGCGGCCGCGGCCGAAGGCGCGCTGGCCGGCCTCGCCGTCGCCGTGGACATGGGCGTCCTGCCCCTGCGCGAGGCCGTCCGCAGGGCGGCGCCGGTGCGGCGTGCCCGCGCGCGCGCGCTGCGCTTCGCCGCGCTGCTGGAGGCGGTCGCGGACCCCGGGCCGCTGCCCGACCGGGACCTGCCCGCCGACACCATCGTCTGCCGCTGCGAAGACGTGACGATGGGCGACCTGCGCGCGGCGCTCGCCATCGGCGCCGACGCCGGCGGCGTCAAGCTGGCGACCCGCTGCGGCATGGGGGTGTGTCAGGGGCGCAATTGCGAACATGGCCTGCTGGCGCTGCTCGGCGGCGTATCGACCGAACCCCATGGATTCACGCCACGTTTCCCGGCGCGCCCGATCCGGATAGGCGATCTGCTCGCCGAAGATTGATTGCGTCCAGCGCAACGAACTTTGCAAAACCTGTCATTGTTCGCGACAAACGGCGGACATAAAACCTGTCTCATTCAATGGCGCAAAGGCGCGTTGCGGAAAGGGGAGAGGGTGGCCGAGATGGTGAAACAGGCGCGCAAGCCGTCTTTCCTGGTCGTCGATCATGTTTCGCGCACGGTGCCCGATCTGGTTCGCGCGCTGGCTTTCTATTGCGATGTCCTGGGGGGTCGCGAGCTCTATCGCATGGGTCCGATGGACGCGGCCGACATTCCGGTCGGCACCGATGGGCGCGACTGGATGGAAACGCATGTCGGCGTGGCGGGTGCCAGCCTGACCCTGGCGATGATCGAGTTCGACGGCGGTGCCCGCATCCAGTTGGCCCAGTACGACAAGCCTTCGGATCGAGATGCTTCGCCGCCGCGCAATTGCGACCTCGGCGGGCATCATCTGGCGTTCCGCGTCGACGACGTCGAGGCGGCGGCGGTCTGGCTCGCGGAGCATGGATGCACGCCGATGGACGTGATCGAAATCGACGCCGGCCCGCTGGCCGGAAAGAAGAACCTCTACATCCTCGATCCGTTCGGGCTCCAACTCGAACTCGTGGACTGAACCGGGATCCGCATCATGGGCAGCACGAAGATCAATCCGCCGAACCTATACAGGAGCACGCCGTTCGGCTTTTCCCACGCCGCCGTTCAGGACAGCGGCCGGGTCCTGCATCTGGCCGGGCAGGTCGCATGGGACGCGCAGTGCAACGTGATCGGCGAGGGCGACCTTGCCGTTCAGGTCGAGGCCGCGCTCGCCAACCTCACGGCGGTGCTGGAGCATATGAAGCTGACGCCCGCCGACCTCGTTCGCCTGCGCACCTACATCGTCGACAACGATCCCGAAAAGCTGGGCGTGGTGGTCGCCGCGATTCAGCGCTTCTACGGGGGAGCGACCCCGGCGCCGAATACCGTCGTCGGCGTTCAATCGCTCGCCCTTCCCGATTTTCTCGTCGAGATCGAGGCCACCGCGCAACTCGACGCCTGACGTTCCGTCCAACGCGTCGAAAGAACGCGATTATCCTTCAACATCGAGTCCATGGAGCTTCCTCTTGACCTTCAGCATCACCCGTGAACGCCTTCTGGCGTCAACCATGATCGGCGGCTTCGCGGCCCTCGTTCTCGCCGCAGCGCCGGCGGCTGCTCAGGATGGCGCGACCGCCGCCGCGCAAGCCGCCCCGTCCGAAGACATCGTCGTCACCGGCTCGCGCATCGTCCGCAAGGACTACAGCTCGACCAGCCCGATCGTGACGGTGGGGCAGTCCGACCTGCAGGCGACCGGCTCGGTCACGGCAGAGACGCTGATGAACGACATGCCGCAGTTCATGCCCGGCACCAGCAATGGTTCGGTGAACCCCGGCAACGGCGGTCAGGCGAACCTGAACCTGCGCGGCCTGGGCAGCAACCGGACGCTGGTGCTGATGAACGGCCGCCGCATCGTGCCGTCGAACGCCAACGGCACCGTCGACATCAACCTGATCCCGTCGGCCCTGATCCGCAACGTCGAGGTCATCTCGGGCGGCGCGTCGGCGACCTACGGTTCCGACGCTCTGGCGGGTGTAGCGAACTTCATCCTCAACGACAATTTCTCGGGCGTTCAACTCGACGCCCAATATGGCGTGACCGAACAGGGCGACGGCGCGACGCAGAGCTACACCATGACGATCGGCGGCCGATTCGACGACGGGCGCGGCCACGCGGTCCTGTCGGTCGGTCGCTCGACGCGCGAAGCGATCATGAGCAGCGCGCGCGGCTTTTCCGCGGTTTCGGGCCGCAACAGCGTGTCGCCGCTGGGCGTGACCACCTTCGACTCGACCAATCTGCCCAGCCAGGCTTTCATCAACAATTATCTGGGCTGCACCAACTGCGTCACGCCGACGGGCGAGTTCGGCTACAATACCGACGGCTCGCTGTTCAGCCATGTCGGCGCCTATAATTTCAAGAGCCCCGGCGGCCCCGAGTGGGACGCCTATCATCAACCCGGCGTGGCCTGGGCCTATAACACCGGCGCGACCGGCATGCTCAGCATTCCGCTGGAGCGTTGGAATGCTTTCGCGGCGGCGCGTTACGAACTGGCCGATTCCATCGAGCTCTACAGCAACGTCCTGTTCACCCAATATAGCGCGGACACCATCCTGTCGCCGACGCCCATGCCGGGACCGTCGCCGACCTACGGCTTCCGCGTGCCGTCGACCAATCCGTTCATCACCGCGGACCTGCGGGAATTTCTGGATGCCCGTCCCGATCCGACGGCGTCGTTCGGCCTGAACAAGCGCTTCAACGCGATCGGCGGCCGTCTGGCCCGCGACAGCACCACGGTCTTTCAGGTCACGGCCGGCTTGCGCGGCGATCTGCCGTTCGGCGACTGGCGCTACGACCTCAGCGGCCAGTACGGCCGCGTCGACAACTCGACCGAACAGTCGGGCAACGTCTCCCGTTCGGCCGTCCAGCGCCTGCTCGACGACCCGACCGGCGGCGCCAGCCTGTGCGAAGGCGGCTTCAACCCGTTCGGCCTGACGACCCTGTCGAAAAGCTGCATCGCCTACATCAACCGCAACAGCAAGAACTCGACCCTCAGCGAGCAGACCATCTTCGAAGGCACGATTCAGGGCGGCCTGTTCCAGCTCCCCGCGGGTCAGGTCCGTGTCGCGCTCGGTGCGCAGTATCGTGAGGACAGCTTTGCATTCCGTCCGGACTCCGGCCTGTCGCAGAGCAATCCGATCGTTCCCCACCTCGGGGCCGACGGCCTGCCCGACGGCGGCCGGATCGGCGGCGTCGAGGTGGCGGGCTTCAACCCGGTTCAGCCGCTGACCGGCTCGACCAACTCCACCGAATTCTTCGTCGAGGCGCTGATCCCGGTGGTGACCGACCTGCCACTCATCAAGCGGCTGGAACTGACCCTCGGCTATCGTTACTCCGACTACAGCACCATCGGCGGCGTTCAGGCCTACAAGGCCGATGTGGACTGGACGGTGTTCGACAGCCTGCGGGTGCGTGGCGGCATTCAGCGTGCCGTGCGCGCGCCCTCGATCGGCGAACTCTACGGCAATCGCGACATCAGCTCGCCCCAGATCGGCGGGCCGGTGAACGCGCAGGGCGCTCCGGTCTTCGGCGGCGACCCGTGCGATATTCGCGGCGCCTATCGCAACGGTCCGGATGCGGCTCAGGTGCGCCAGCTCTGCCTTGCTCAGGGCCTGTCGGCCGCTGCGGTGGACAGCTATGTCTTCAACAGCACGCAGATTCAGGGCTTCGTCGGCGGCAACGTCAATCTGAAGGAGGAAACGGCCGATACGTGGACGGTCGGTGCCGTCTATCGCCCCAACTTCGGCAGCGCGCTGTTCTCCCGTCTTTCGGCTTCGATCGACTATTACAGCATCAAGATCACCGACGTGGTCGGCAGCATCACCGCGACGAACCAGCTTCAGGGCTGTTTCAACGCCACGGGCGTGACCAATCCGACCTATGACGTCAACAATGGCTATTGCCAGCTGTTCGAGCGCGATCCGCTGACCGGAAACGTGATCAACAGCCTGGGCCTCCAGCAGAATCTGGCGACCCTGAAGACGTCGGGCATCGATCTGCAGGTCGACTGGAGCTTCGATCTCGCCGATGCCGGTCTGGGCAATCTGGGCTCGCTGAACCTCAACTATGTGGTCGGCTGGCTGCGCGCCTGGCAGCGTCAGGACGCGGCGGGCGGACCGTTCAACGAGCGGGCCGGCACCATCGACTCGACCAACGGCTTCACCTTCCCGAAGTGGAAGATGCTGGGTTCGGTCAACTACAGCAACGGCCCGTTCGGTCTTGGCCTGCGCTGGCGCCGGGTCGGCAAGATGGACATCTACAACACCGCCAACAGCCTGCCGGCGATCAACTATTTCGATCTGCTCACCAGCTGGAACGTCAGCGACAGCTTCGTGCTGCGCATGGGGGTCAACAACCTGACGGACAAGGCGCCGCGCACCTGGACGCCGGGCATCCAGTCCAACACCGATCCGTCGACCTATGACATCCTGGGTCGCCGCTTCTTCGTTGGCGTGACGAGTCGCTTCTGATCCGCTCGGGGCGGCGACAGGTCTTTTTGTCCCGAGGGCCTGTCGCCGCTTCACCATGGATGGCTATGGTGGGGTGACGATATGGGCGCACGGTTCGCCCATCTGGATAAACCGCGCGGCCTTCGGGCGGGCGAACAAGGAACGAGGACGGACGATGAAAAGACGTGAACTCTTTGCGGGAGCCGCCGGCGTAGCCTCTCTGGCCCTGATTTCCCGGTCGCCGGTCGCGGCGGCGCTTGGCCAGCCGGCCGCGCGGGAACGCTTCGCCCAGCTGGTCCGCGACAGTCAGCAGGCCGACGATCTCCTCAACCCCATGCGCCTTGCCCGCCGCGGGAAGCGCCCTTTGGGGCCGGTGTTCGTCGATCCGCAGGGGGAGGCCTATGCCACCGGGCTCGAAGCGAACAAGCGCGCCGAACTCGCCGGCCTCGCCCGGATCGACCGGGCGGCGCTGCCGGAGGGCGACCAGATCGCCTATGACGTGTTCCGCTATCAGGCCGAAAAGGCGGTCGGGGAGTTCGACAGCGGCGTCAACGCCATCCGGCGCAAGGCGCCCCTGAACGCCTCCTTCGGGCTGCATGTGGAGTTTCCGGACTATATGTCGGCCGGCGTGTCGCTGGCGAGCGTCGAGGATTACGAGATCGCGCTGGAACAGCTCGACGGCTTCACGGGCTTCATGAACGACACGGTCACGCGCCTGCGTCAGGGCATGGCCGACGGCTATCACCAGCCGAAGGTCGTGGTGAACAATGTGCTGAAGCAGGTGGAGGCGTTCCTGGCGCTGCCGGTCGAGCAGAACCCGCTCTATTCGCCCGTCACCCGCTTTCCCGAAACGATCGCGGCCGCGGACCGCGCGCGGCTGGAGGCCGCCTATCGCAAGGCGGTCGAGACGCGCGCCTATCCGGCCTATGACCGGTGGCGCACGTTCCTGCGCAACGACTATCTGCCCACCGCCGCCGACGGCGCGGGCCTGTGGTCGATGAAGGACGGCGACCGGGTCTATGCGGCCGATCTGGTGCGGCACACCACCACGACGATGAGCGCGGAGGAGATCCACCGCGTCGGCCTGTCCGAGGTGGCGCGCATCCTCGAAGAGATGGAGGGCGCGCGTCAGGCCGCCGGCTTCACCGGCGATCTTCACGCCTTTTTCGAATATATCCGTACCGAGCCCCGTTTTTATTACACCAAACCTCAAGACCTTATCGACCATTTCGAGAGGATCGAAGCAAAAGTCTGGCAAAAAATCCCCACCCTCTTCTCACGGCGCCCGCGTGCCGAGTTCGAGGTGCGTCCGCTGCCGGCGCTGGGGGATCAGCGCGGCACGGGCTATTACCGCTCCGGCCCGTCCGACGCGTCCGAGCCGGGCGTGCTCTATTTCAACATGGCGATGCTCAACACGCGGCCGATCCCGACGCTGGAAACGCTCCAGCTCCACGAGGGCGTGCCCGGCCACCATTATCAGTCGTCGCTGGTGCAGGAGGATGAAAGCCTGCCCGACATGTTGCGTTTCCGGCTGGCGCCGGCGACGGCCTACACCGAGGGGTGGGGGTTGTACGCGGAGTCGCTCGGCAAGGAGCTGGGCCTGTTCACCGATCCCTATCAGTGGTTCGGCCATCTCGACATGGAGATGCTGCGCGCCGTGCGTCTGGTGGTCGACACCGGCCTGCACGCCCTTCGCTGGGAGCGGCAGCAGGCGATCGATTATATGATGGCGAACACTTCCATGGCGCCGCGCGACGTGGTTGTCGAGATCGACCGCTACATTACCAACGCCGGGCAGGCGAGCGCCTACAAGGTCGGCGAGTTGAAGATTCAGGAACTGCGGCGCCGCTCGACCGAGAAGCTGGGCAACCGCTTTGACATCCGCCACTTCCACGACCAGGTGCTCGATACCGGCGCCTTGCCGCTCGACGTGCTGGAAGCCAAGGTCGACCGCTGGCTGGCATCGGCTTGAGGGTCGCCGCCGGCCGGAGATGGGAATGAACAGAAGGCAGATGCTTCTGGGCGCCGCCGCCGGCGTCGCGATGGTCGGGACGGGCGCGGGGCCCCTGTTCGCGAGCGAAGGCGCCGACGCCCGGCTGAAAGCTCTGCTCGAGCGTCACGCGAACGCCTTGCGCCGGTTCGGCGCGGAGCCGGGCAATCCGGTCGGAGATCGGTCGCTGGCCGGTCGTGTGAGGGCGCATGCGGAGAACGCGGTCCGCATGAAAGAATTGGCCGGGATCGGCTACGACGCGCTGTCACCTGCCGCGCGGATTGACCATGATACGGCGGCCTTCGTCTACGGGGTTCTCGACGACCAGTTGGCACGGCCGGGAACGGTCGACCTCGACCTGCGTCCCAGCCCTTATGTGGTCAGCCAGATGAACGGCGCCTATTACTGGCTGCCGTCCAGGCTCGGCACGGGTGGGAGCAGCCCCGAAGCGGAACGCCGCGCCTATCTCGACAATATCGAGGCTCTGGCCCGGGGCATCGACGAGGAAAGCGAGCGCATCGTGCATGATGCCGGGCTGGGCGTTGTTCCGCCCGATTTTATCCTTGACGCGACCTTGTCCCAACTGCGTGCGCTGCGGGACAGCGCGCCCGCGGCCAATCCTCTTCTGGCGCCCGCCATCGCGGCGTCGGGCACGGTCGGTGCACAGGCGACCGAGCGCTTCGACCGCCTGATGAGGCCGGCACTCGACAGGCAGGCTCAGGCGCTACACGCACTGATGCCCCGCACTTCCTCGAAGGCCGGGGTCTGGGCCCAACCCGACGGCGAGGCGACCTATGCCTCCTCGCTCCGCGCCAACACCACTGCCAATATCGCGCCGGGCGATCTGCACCGCATGGGGCAGGAGTGGGTGCGGGAACTGAGCGCTGAGATCGATCACGATCTGCGTGCCCTGAATCTGACCCGCGGCTCGGTCGGCGAGCGCATTGCGGCGCTGAATACGGATGCCCGTTTGATCCAGCAGGACACCGACGCGGGCCGGGCCGAAGTCCATCGCCAGGCCAAGGCTTATCTGGTCGCTGCGCGGGGCCGCGCCGCCCGCGCCTTCAACCATTTCGTGGACGATCCCGTCGAGGTCCGGCGCATGCCGCTGACCAGCGAGGACAGTTCGCCCATCGCCTTCTACAACGGCCCGCGAGATGGCACTTCCGGCGCGGTCCTACTCAATCTCAAGAAGCCCAGCGACCTGCCGTCCTGGCGCCTGCCGACGCTGGTCCACCATGAAGGCGTGCCAGGCCATCACACCCAGGCGGCGGTGCTGAGGGACACGGGCGGCCTTTCGCTTTTCCGGCGCACGGTGCGTTTCTCGGCCTGGACCGAAGGATGGGCGCTCTACGCCGAAGCACTGGCGGACGAAATCGGCGCTTATGCGGACGATCCCCTCGGGCGGATTGGCTATCTGCAGGCCCAGCTTTGGCGCGCGGGGCGTGTGGTTGTCGATACCGGGATCCATCACGAGCGCTGGACCCGCGAACAGGCTATCGCCTTCATGGTCGACACGGTCGGCGAATTGCCCGGGCCCACCGCGCGCGAGGTGGATCGCTATTGTGTCTATCCAGGGCAGGCTTGCTGCTTCATGGTCGGCAAGCAGCAGATTCGCGCCTCGCGCGAGGCAGCGCGACGCGCCATGGGGCCGCGCTTCTCCCTTGGCGACTATAATGATCTCATCCTGCGGTCAGGCCCTCTGCCGATGGAGGTTCTGGACGCCCTGGTTCAACAATGGAGCGCCGCCTGATGCGTCGTCGTGATCTTCTGGCCGGCGCGGCTGCGCTGGGCGCCACCCTTTCTCTCACCGGCTGCGCCTCCGCAGGCCGTGCGGCGGGAACGTCCGCCGATGTCCGTCTCGCCGCCATGCTCGAGCGGCACGCCCGGGCCTTGCGGGACGAAGAGGGAGGACCGGACAGCCTGGGCGGCTATTCCCTCGCGGCGCGCGCGCAGGCACGCCAGGCCAATGCGGCGCGCCTGGCCGAACTGAACGGCGTCGATCGTTCCGTCCTCTCGCCCGCGGCCGCGCTAGACTATGACACCGCGCGCTTTGTCTATGACGCCATGGACGATCAATATGGGCGCTACGGATTCTCGGACATCAATCTGCGCCCCAGCCCCTATGTCGTCAGCCAGATGAACGGGGCCTATTACTGGTTGCCGGACGGCATCGCCGGTCGCTCCCCCCTGGCGAACGAAGCGGATGCTGAGCGGTATCTCGACAAGCTGCGGCAACTGGTGGTCGCCCTCGATCAGGAAACGGAGCAGATCGCCCATGACGCGGGTCTTGGCGTCGTGCCGCCGGCTTTCATTCTCGCCAAGACGGTGGCGCAGATCGCGACGCTGCGTGATATGCCCGCTGCTTCGAATCCCCTAATCGGGCCTGCGGTGGCCCGCGCCCGTGCCGCCGGCCTGAACGATCTGGAAAGCCGTGCCGCGGCGATCTTCGCCGCGCAGGTCGCACCGGCACTTACCCGTCAGATGGCGGCGCTGGACGCCCTGCGTCCGCGCGCCGACGATCGGGCAGGCGTGTGGGCAAAGCCGGACGGGGAGGCTTATTACGCTTCGGGTCTCCACTCCAACACCACGGCCGGCTACGCACCGGCGGAGCTTCACCGGCTGGGGCTGACGTGGGTGGCGGAACTGACCGCCGAGATCGATCGCCTGCTGCGCGCGCAAGGGCTCACCGAAGGCAGCGTCGCCGCGCGGATGAGCGCGCTGGACCGCGACCCGCGCTTCCTCAAGGCGGACAGCGATGCGGGGCGACGGGAGATCATCGACTATGCGACCGCGCGTCTGGCCCGGATAAGGAACCTCCTGCCTAGGGGTTTCGCTTTCGTGCCCGATCTTCCCGTCGAGGTCCGGCGGGTATCACCCGCGATCGAAAAAGGTGCGCCAGGCGGCTTCTACAGCGCCAGCAGCGATCCGGCCCAGCCATCGGTCATCTACATCAACCTTCGGTCGGTCGAAGAGAACGCCCTGTGGCGGATCCCCACGCTGTTGCATCACGAAGGCATCCCCGGCCACCATTTTCAGGCCAGCGTCCTGAAGGAAGCGGGCAAGCTTTCGTTGTTTCGCCGCACGGTGCGCTTCTCGGCCTGGACGGAAGGCTGGGCGCTCTATGCCGAGCAGCTGGCTGCCGAGATCGGTGCCTATGATGACGATCCGACGGGACGTATCGGCTATCTTCAGGGGCAATTGTTCCGCGCTTGTCGCGTGGTCGTCGATACCGGCATCCACCATGCGCGCTGGACGCGCGAACAGGCGATCGACTGGATGGTCGCCAATGCGGGC
Organism: Sphingopyxis granuli NBRC 100800; assembly: GCF_001591045.1. Taxonomy (GTDB): domain Bacteria; phylum Pseudomonadota; class Alphaproteobacteria; order Sphingomonadales; family Sphingomonadaceae; genus Sphingopyxis; species Sphingopyxis granuli. The sequence continues at coordinate 17,482 of NZ_BCUA01000022.1, forward strand.
GAGAATCGCGATGCGGCCGAGCGCGAGATCGACCGATACTGTGTATATCCGGGGCAGGCCTGCAGCTTCATGGTCGGCAAGCAGCAGATCGTGGACCTGCGGGAGAAGGCCCGGGCAGACCTGGGCTCCCGATTTGATTCGCGGGCCTACAATGACATGGTTCTGGCCTCGGGGCCGTTGCCGATGGAAGTCCTCGGCGCGGCGGTGAACCAATGGACGACGTCGCTTCAGGGGGCTTGATGGCTTTCAGCTATTATGCCGGTGCTTTCCGGTAGCCGGGATCAGCCGGCCTTCGCCTCCCATACCGTCTCGCCCTCCTTCACCGTCTCCAGCACCTTGATGGCCTTGATGTCGTCGACCGGGGTGGTCAGCGGGTTGCGGTCGAGGATGACGAAATCGGCGAGTAGGCCCGCCTTGATGCGGCCCTTGCGATCCTCCTCGAACGCCTGCCACGCGGGGCCGGTGGTCAGCGCCTGGAGTGCCTCATAGGCGCCCAGCCGTTCGTCGGGTCCGCTGACCACCCCGGTCGGCGAGACGCGGGCCATCGACGTCCACAGCATGAAGCGCGTGTCGAGCGGCGTGACACTGAAATCACTGTGGTTCGATGCGATCAGTCCCGCGGCGCGCGCCGAGCGGAAGGGGCTGATGAAATCGACGACCTCCTTTGGAAAGTTGGTGCGGTGGACGTCGGCCCAATACCAGGCGTGATTGGAGAAATAGGCGGGCCCGACGCCGATGCGCCGATAATCGGCGAGTTGATCGGGGCGCTGGAACTGCGAGTGGATGACGATCGGCCGGCGGTCGTCGGCGGCGGTGATTCCCGCGGCGTCGAATCCCCTGATCGCCATGTCGATCGCAGCGTCGCCGTTTGCATGGACGAACAGCTGCCAGTCGCGGGTCGTTACCTTGCGGGCAAGATCGTCGAACGCTGGCTGGTCCATCGCGGGATGGCCATGCCACGGATGGATGCCGTCGGGGCTGCCGCGCTCGTAATCGCGGGTGAAATAGCCCGTGCGCGCCTGCACCGACCCGTCGAGGATGACCTTGATCCCCTGCAGCTTCACATGCCGGTCATAGGTGCCGAAGTGCAGGTCCGGCTGCGCCAGCAGCGCGTCGAGCCCCATGTAGATCGGCAGTAGCGCCAGATCGATCTTCAACTGGGCCTTCGCGTCGGGACCGGTGAAAAAAGCAAGGTCGGCGGGCATCGTCGCGCCGTCCTGCGCGTGGGTGTAGCCTTCGGCGAAATAACGCTGCTGCGCGGCGACGAGGCGTTCGAGCTTCTGCTCGGGTGTGAGCTGCGGCATCGCGGCGAGCATCAGGAAGGTCGATTTTTCGAGCAGCACGCCGTTCAGATGCCCCTCGGCATCGCGCAGCATCAGGCCGCCGGGGGGCGGTTCGCTGGCGTCGGTCAGCCTGGCCGCGTTGAGCGCGGCGCTGTTTGCGACGAGCGCGTGCAGCGACTGGTGCAGCACGACAATCTTGTGATCGGGCGACACCGCATCCAGTTCCGCGCGGGTGATGTGACGCTTTTCGGCCAGCTTCTCATTGTCATATTGCCAGACGACCACCCAGTCGTCCTTCGCGATGCCATGGCGCGCGATATGGTCGCGGATCACCCCCTGCAACGCGGCGATGTCGGTGATGGGAGGCAGCGCTGTATCCCACAGGTCGAGCCCACCCGCCATCTGCATCGCGATTCCGAAATGCGAATGGGCGTCGATGAAGCCGGGAAGCATCGTTGCGCCGCGCAGGTCGCGGATCGCGGCCTTTCCGCCGGCGGCACGGCGCGCGCGCGCCTCGTCGCCTGCGAACAGGATCTTTCCGCCCTTTGCGACGACTGCCGGCACGGTTTGCGGCGCGTCGCCGTCCATGGTGATGATCGTGCCGCCGCGATAGATGGTCGGCCGTTCCTGTGCAGTCGCAGGTAGCGCGAGCAGCGCCGCGAAAAGAGCCGTGGCCCGGATTCTGGATGTCATGCGTCTCTCCCGCCCCTACCGTGCGGATAGTCGGCGGGCGGGTCAAGGCCGGATTGGCGGGCCGGTCAGGGTTGCGGTGGCAACTCGTCGGGACCCCGGCCGGGCTGGTCGAGGTCGCCGCCGCCGGGGCCGTCGGGCAATTCGACGGGCCGGCCGGCCGGGTCTTCCAGTGGGTTCGGCTGCACCGGCTGCTCGGGCGGCGCCTGCGGCTCGATGGTATCGGGTTTGGGTTTGGGCAGCGGGTCGGGATTGGTCGCCATCATGCATCTCCTTGTCCTTTCAACGAATGGGATGATGCCATGTTCCGTTCCCCCGCATCCATGGGAAAAGGCGGCGTTCACCCTTGCTCTCGGCGTCCCGTCTGCTATAGCCCCGCGCGGCCCGCACGGGCGTGCGCGGCAGCGCGCGATTTCGTGCACCCGGCCGACAGCTCCTGCGGGCGTGGCGGAATTGGTAGACGCGCTGGTTTTAGGTACCAGTATCGCAAGATGTGGGGGTTCGAGTCCCTTCGCCCGCACCACCTCCGCGAGCTTCGATCGGGATATGGGGAACGCTGCCTTTCGGGCGGGGTTCATCGTTACGAGATTTTGAGCAAGGATAAGACCAAGGCAATGAAGACCGTCGAAACGCTGAACGAAGGGCTGAAGCGCGAGTATCGCCTGATCATCACTGCGAATGACATCGACGCGCGGGTCGATGACGAAGTGAAGAGCATCGCACCGACCGTGCGCATGCCCGGCTTCCGCCCCGGCAAGGTGCCGCCGAACCTCATCCGTAAGATGCATGGTGAGGCGCTGTCCGCTGATGCGCTCAACAAGGCGATTGACGAAGGCGTCAAGGTGCTGATGGCGGAGCAGAAGCTGCGCCCGGCGCTGCAGCCCGCGGTCACCCTCGCCGACGGTTACGAGCGCGGCAAGGATGCCGAACTGACCGTCGCGCTTGAGGTGCTGCCCGAAATCGAGGCGCCGTCGATCGACGGGCTGGCGCTCGAACGGCTGACTGTCCCCGCCGACGACAAGGCGGTAATGGCGAAGATCGAGGAATTCGCTGTGCAGATGAAGCGCTTCGAGGACGCCCCCAAGACGAAGAAGGCCGCGAGCGGCGATCAGGTGATCATCGATTTCGCGGGCAGCGTCGACGGCGTCGCTTTCGACGGCGGCACGGGTGAGAACATGGCGGTCGAAATCGGCTCGGGCCAGCTCATCCCCGGCTTCGAGGATCTGCTCGTCGGCGTGAAGGTCGGTGACGAGAAGACCGTCAAAGTGTCGTTCCCCGAGGACTATCCGGTCGAGAATCTCAAGGGCAAGCCTGCCGAATTCGCCGTGACGGTGAAGGAAGTGAAGGTTCCCGCCGACACGAAGATCGACGACGAGTTCGCCAAGTCGCTCGGTCTCGAAAGCCTCGACAAGCTCAAAGAGCTGATGAAGGATCAGGTCGAGCAGGAGCATAACGGGCTCACGCGCACCTATATGAAGCGCAAGCTCCTCGATCAGCTCGCGGCGAGTCACGATTTCGAAGTGCCGCCGACGATGGTCGAGGCCGAATTCAACCAGATATGGCAGCAGCTCGAACATGAAGCGAGCCACGAAGAAGACCCCGAGGCGGCAAAGGCCGAGCTGGAGAAAGATCGCGACGAATATCATGCGATCGCGGTGCGTCGCGTCCGTCTGGGCCTGCTACTGTCCGAGATCGGGCAGGCGAACGGGGTTCAGGTCAGCGCGCAGGAAATGCAGCGGCTGGTGACGCAGGCGGCGCAGCAGTATCGTCCCGAGGATCGCCAGCGCTTCGTCGAATATGTCCAGCAGGACGCGCTCGCCGCCGCGCAGCTCCGTGCGCCGCTTTACGAGGACAAGGTCGTCGACTTCCTGTTCGAGAAGGCCGAGATCAGCGATCGCGAAGTGACCCGCGACGAACTGGAAGCGGCGATCGAGGCCGATGACGACGGGCATGTCCACGGCCCCGGCTGCGGCCACGACCATGATCACGACGCCAAGCCGGCCAAGAAGGCGGCGGCGAAGAAGCCCGCCACCAAGAAGGAAGAGGCCGCCGAAGCCGCGCCCGCCAAGAAGGCGCCGGCGAAGAAGGCTGCGGCCGCCAAGGCCGATGACAAGCCGGCTGCGAAAAAGGCGCCCGCCAAGGCTGCCGAGGACAAGCCCGCTGCGAAGAAGGCTCCGGCAAAGAAGGCCGCCGCGAAGAAATAAGCTTCTTCGCGTCGCAAGAGACCGAAAGGCCGGGTGGGGAATGCTCCGCCCGGCCTTTTTCGTCGGTGTTCCCATCCCGGGACGCAGGGCGATCCAAAGGATCGACCTGCCGCGAAAATATACTAGGATCGACCCGGGCGAGATCGGGGGGATCAGCATGAACGAGCGCGAACGCGAAATACGGGTGCTTCGATTTTTCGAGGAATTGCTCGCGGTTGCCCCTGAGCGACGGGCTGCGTGGATCGACGCGCGAACGGCGGATGAACCCGAACTGCGCGCGCGGCTCGAGTCGCTGTTGGCCGCAAGTGCCGGCCCCGGTCTGCAGACCGGCATGGCTGCGTCGATGATCGACGACGAACCGGTTCCCGAACGGATCGGGCAGTATCGCATCATCGACGTCATCGGTCGGGGCGGCATGGGCACCGTCTACAAGGGGGAGCGGGTCGGCGGCGATTTCAACCACGTCGTCGCGATCAAGCTCATCAAACCGGGGCTGCTGTCCGAAGCGCTGATCGAGCGGTTTCAGCACGAACGCCAGGCGCTGGCCGATCTGGGTCATCCCAATATCGCAAGGCTTTTCGACGGCGGACAGACCGACGGCGGCCTGCCCTACATCGTGATGGAATATATCGACGGCGATTCGCTGGGCGATTGGCTTTCGAAGGAGAAGCCCGGCCTCGACCGGCGGTTCGATCTGTTCGAAAGTGTGTGCGACGCGGTGGCCTTTGCCCATCGCAACCTGATCATCCACCGCGACATCACGCCGTCCAACATATTGGTGACGCGCGACGGCGTCGCCAAACTGATTGATTTCGGCATCGCCAAGCCAGTATCGGCGCTGTGGCAGGACCGCGCCGGCGTCGGACCATCGCTGGCCACGCTCAGCCTGACTCCCGGTTATGCCGCGCCCGAACGAATGACGGGCGGCGAGGCGACGACGCTGGTCGACATCTATTCGCTCGGCAAGGTGCTGGCGTTCCTCGTCGGCGGCGCCGAACGCGCCCCGGAACTCGATGCCGTCATCGCCAAGGCTACGGAGGTCGATCCCGGCAAGCGCTACGAGACCGCGCAGATGCTGCGCGGGGACGTCGCCGCCTGGCGCGCCGGCCGGCCGGTGTCGGCATATGGCGGCGGCAAGCGCTACCTGCTCGCCAAATTCGTCGGGCGCAATCGGTGGCCGGTCGCGTTCGCATCGGTGGCGCTGCTGGGGTTGACGGCGGCGCTGATCGCCGTGCTGGTCGCCAACGCCCGCGCCGAGGACGCCCGCCTGCGCGCCGAGGCCCGGTTCGACGACGTGCGCGCCTTGGCGAAGATATTGCTGTTCGACGCCTATGACGCCATCGACGCGGTGCCCGGGACGACCGACGCCAAATTGCTGCTCGCCGATAGCGGCAAGACCTATCTCGACAAGCTGGCCGCGGACCGCGACGCGCCGATCGACGTTCGGCTGGAGGTGGGCGAGGGCTATTTCCGCCTGTCGAAGCTGATCGGCTTCACCGGCGGCGGATCGCTTGGCAAGCGCGAGGAGGGGAAGCGGCTTCGGCAGCATGCGCTGAACCTGCTCGGGCAATTGCATCGCGACTATCCGCGCCGCGATGACATATCCTTGTCGCTCGGCCACCTGTTGGCGACCGCGGCCGGAGAAAGCTTGTACGGCGACGGCGATGCCAAGGTCGCGCGTGCACAGGCCCAGGAGGCGCAGCGGCTTCTCGGTGGGCTGGCGCGGCAGACGCCGCGCAGCGCCGGCGCCCTGGCCGGTGCCTATCTGTATCTGGGCGACAGCTATGGCTGGGACAATGACCTGCCGAAGGCGGGAGCGACCTACGAAGCGGGCATCAAGTTGGTGCAGACGATGCCGCCGGCTCTTCGCGACGAGCAGGCCACCCGCATTGCCCTGTCGGGCCTGTTGCGCCAGAGCGGCGAAGTCTACCGCTATGCCGACAAGCCCGACCAGGCGATCGCGCGCATGCGCGAAGCGGTGGCCCTCAACCGTGACATCGTTCGCGCCTCGAAGGGCGACCCCGCCACGGTCCGAAAGCTGGTCGCATCGCTCTGGTCGCTGGGCGACATGTACCGCGTCGCCGGCCGGCTGGACGACGCATTGGCGACGATCAACGAAGGGCAGAGCCTCGCGCGGGCGCAGCAGGCGGCGAACCCCAGGGATGCGGGCTGGCCCGAATCGGTGGCGCTGACCGGCATGGTGCTGGCCCAGATTCAAAGCGCCCGCCGCGACAGGCCGGCGGCGATCGCCGCGGCGCAGGAAGCGATCGCCATTCGCCGTTCGCTGGCCGCCAAGAGTGGCGGCAACAAGGGCGCTCGGTTGCATCTCGCCGTGGGGTTGAAGGACGGCGCCGGAGTCTATGCCGTCCTCGGGCGCCCGGATCTGCAATGCCCGGCCTTGCGCGAATCCCTGGCTATCATGCAAGCCTATCAGAAGGACGGAACGCTGTCGGAATATGACCGCGAAAACAATCTGAAACCGGTTACGCAGGCGTTGGCGCAATGCGCATCCTGACGGAGATTTCGGGGGAGGGGCAGGGACGTTAGATCACGTCCATGTTATAGCAGTGCCAACTGAAGATCGCCGCCGCGCCGCGGTGCGGGCGCCAGGGTTCGGCGAGTTCACGTACCCTTTTCTCGCTCGGCCGCGCGTCGAGGCACAGGATGCGGCCGACTGCTTCCTGCACCGCAAGGTCGCCCGCAGGCCAGATGTCGGGGCGTCCCTCGGCGAAGAGCAGGTAGATTTCGGCCGACCAGCGGCCGATGCCCTTGACCTTGGTGAGCAACGCGATCGCCTCTTCGTCGTCGGCGGGGAGGGCGTCGAAATCGAGCGCGCCGTCGAGCACGAGCTGCGCGAGGCTCTTGGCATAGCTCTGCTTCTGCGCCGACAGGCCGCAGGCACGCAGCGCGTCGAACTCGGCCGCGGCCATCACGTCCGCCGGGCAGCCTTCGCCGAACCCGGCCTCCAGCTTGTTCCAGATCGAATTGGCGGCGGCGACGCTGACCTGCTGGCCGACGATCGTGCGCAGCAAGGTCGTGTAGCCGGGCTCGCGGATGCGCGGCTCGGGATAGCCGGCGTTGCCCAGCGCGCGCGCAAAATTCGGTTCGACCGCCGCCAGCGCGTCGATTCCCGCAGTCAACTGCTCATGGCTCAGGCCCATTCGATATTCCCTTTTTGTTCCTGCCGTTTCCCTAGCAGCGCTTGATTTGCCGTGCAACGCGCGACATAGGCCAGCCGACTCGAAAATTATGGGGATGAGCATGGCCAAGCTGATTGTCGTGACGCGTGACGGGACCGAGCATGAGATCGAAGGCGACACCAGCCTGACCGTGATGGAGAATATCCGCGATGCGGGCTTCGACGAACTGCTGGCGCTGTGCGGCGGCTGCTGTTCGTGCGCGACGTGTCATGTCCATGTCGAAGAAGGCAGCCGCGATGCGATTCCCGCGATGAGCGAAGACGAGAACGACCTGCTCGATTCGACGAGCGACCGCGACGGCAATTCGCGCCTGTCGTGCCAGATTCCGTTCACCGCCGAACTCGACGGTCTACGGGTGCGGATCGCCGAAGAGGACTGAGACCGAAGGTCGCCCTGGCGAAAGCTGGGGCCTCTGGCATCCCGTATGATGGTAGCGGTCCCGGCCTTTGCCGGGACGACGATCAGGCCGCCGTTGTGGCAACCGCGTAGAGCGCGACCGCTGCGGCGTTCGAGATGTTCAGGCTTTCCATGCGCGGCGAGATCGGCAGCCGCGCGAGCACGTCGCAATGCTCGACGACATTGTGGCGCATGCCATCGCCCTCCGACCCCAGCACCAGCGCCACCTTGCTGCCGTCGAGCGTCTCGCCGAGCGTCGTCCGGGTATCGCCGGTCAGACCGATGCGCCAATATTGCGCCTCGGCGATCTCCTCAAGCGCGCGCGACAGGTTGACCACGCGCACCCACGGCACGCTTTCGAGCGCACCCGACGCGGCGCGCGCGATGACGCCGCTTTCGGGCGGGCTGTGCCGGTCCTGCGTGATGATGGCGGCGGCATCGAAGGCCGCGGCCGAGCGCAGCACCGCACCGATATTGTGCGGGTCGGTCACCTGGTCGAGCAGGACGAGCGGGCGCCGGCTGTCGGCATCGACCTCAGCCTGCAATATGTCGGCGAGGAAGATATCGTCGAGCGGATCAACTTCGATCACCAGCCCCTGGTGCGGCGCATCGCGTGCGACGAGTCGCGCAAGGTCGGCGACATCGGCATAACTGATCGGAATCACCGGCGGCAGGTCGAGCTGACCGAGCGCTTCGCGCGTGCCCCAGATGCGCCGGACGCGGCGCTCGGGATTAGCGAGTGCAGCCAGCACGGCGTGCCGGCCCCAGAGCCGGACGCCCTGACCGCGCGGATTGCCACCCTGCGGGCGGCGATGACGGGATATTTGTCGCATAGCGCGCGGCCTTTCCCACGACTGCCATTGACAGGCAAGCCTCGTTTCGCCATGGCACCGCTTCCCCGCAGGGGCCCCATGGACAGGTGGCCGAGTGGTTAAAGGCAGCAGACTGTAAATCTGCCCGGGTTTCCCGTACGCTGGTTCGAATCCAGCCCTGTCCACCACCGCCTCCCAAGGCGATGAAAACCCTAGAAAACATAGGTTTCTGACCTTCCGTTGCTACACAAAGTTGCTACACGGAGGCATGGAAGCTGTGTTCAAATTATCCCGCAGAAAAGGCTCGGCGAAGTGGCAGGTTCGGAAGCGTTGGCCGACTGACGTCGCCAGAATCCTTCCCGGTGAGTTCAATATGTCCACCGGCGAGGAGGACAAAAAGGCAGCGGAACAGGTGCTGCCCGTGATCGTCGCAGCGTTCACGCGACAGGTTCAAGAGGCCCGCGACAAGCTCGCAGCGGCCCCGCCAACGACCCTTAGCGAACCTCAAGCCCTCGCAATGGCCGCGAACTGGTATCGCTCCACGCTGCCGCAGTTCGTAGTGAAGCGCCCTATCGACCAGCTCAAGCAGCGGGAGCTTCTCGACATCGCCCGGAGCCGCTTGGCGCAAGCGGAGGAGGCCGCAGGCCGAAACGACTTCATGATGGTGTTGCGGACGGCGCGGACCTTGGCGCACGATGCCGGTCTCGCTCTCGACGAAGATTCCGCCGAGCTGCGGATGCTTCAAGAGCATCTCATGGGCGCCTTCATCGACCTTCACGCCGCAGCCGTCGCGCGTCTGTCAGGGCAGCCGCAATACGAGCCGCGCCGCGTCAACCTCAATACCGCCGTTGAGGCGGAAGCCCCCGGCGCCGATCCCGCCGACCGGACCCTAGAGGAACTCCTGACGGCCTATGAGGCAGATAAGGGGCCGCGCTGGAGCGGCTCGACAAGGAAGGGCGTAGCTCCGGTCTTCCGACTCCTGCGGGACGTGTTCCCCGGTCGCGGCGTGAAGAGCATCACGCGCGAAGATGCGCGCACGGTTCAGGAGCTGTTGAAGCGCTTGCCGTTGAACCTTGGGCGCCGGAAGGAACTCGCGGGCCTTACCGTGCCGCAGGCGGTCGAGAAGGGGGAGGCGCTTGGCCTGCCAACGATCCAGCCAAAGACCATCAACGACGGCTATCTCCTACACATTGCCTCGGTCTTTAATTGGGCGCGGAAAGAGCAATGGGTGCCCTCCAATCCGTTTGAGGGCCTTTCGGTCCACGACGCGGTGAACGATGCGGAGCGCCGCTCGGCGTTCAGCGACGATCAGCTCTCGACCATCCTCCATTCGGGCCTGTGGCGGGCCCCTTGGGCACCTGATGGGCGGAAGGCCGGGGACTATTGGGTTCCGCTGCTATGCCTTTTCCACGGCTTGCGGAACGGGGAGGCGGCGGGCCTCCGCGTAGAGGACATTGGCACCGACGACGGGATTCCGGTTTTGCACCTTCGCGAGTATGGCGAGCGTAAGCTGAAAACCGCAGGCTCGCGGGCTACCTTGCCGATCCACCCGCAGCTCCTCCAGCTCGGCTTCCTAGACTATGTCGCTGCGCGCCGGGGTGCCGAGGAGTTCCTGTTGTTCCCCGAGGGCACCGTGAACCAGCGGGGGCAGGTTGGGGCGAAGCTCGGCGAGCGGTTCAGCGCGTTCGTGAAGTCTTTGAATCTGATAGGGACCAAGCTCGGGATGCACTCATTCCGCCACAGCTTTGAGGACGGGCTTCGGAGAGCGGAGCTTGCCGAGCGTACTTCGTCGGCCCTGTCGCGCCGTATCGAGCCGGGGTCCGGCAAGGCATATGGCGACGGCATGTCCACGCGCCAGAAGGCGGAAGCACTCGCGAAGGTCACCTATCCGGGTCTCGACCTGTCGCATCTCTACCTGTCATGACGCCCACTGACGCCGACATCGCACGGGTAGTCCGAGACTTTCGCGTCGCGATTGATGCAGCGGGGCCGGAACCTTGGGCGCGCGGAGGCTGGACGTTCCCGCGCGGCGCCTGCGGCCATGCGGCGGAGTTGCTTGGCCGTTACCTAATTGAACGGCTTGGGATCACCTGCGATCATGTGAATCAGACAACCGAAGTGGACATCGGCGGGTGGACTGGCGCCCATAGCTGGCTTGAGTGGAACGGCCTGTTCATTGACATCTCGGGCGATCAGTTCGGCTGGGCGCCGGTAATCGTAACGCGCTATCCTATCCATCACGGGAGGGGCGGGGAGCCGACACGGCAGCCGGTCTACGGTGCGCACGAGCGAGATTGGTGGGCGTCACAATGTGGCTATTTGTGGCGAGCTATTTCTGCTCATCTTCCCTGCTGACGCATCGGCCGTTCCAACGATTCCAGACTTATTGGCGGGTTTTCACAGGTAAATGTCGATTTTGCGACGAAAGCCTAGGTTATGGCCACTCTTAAAGGTTGCGTCCGATTCAAAATGGACTCACAAAGTTCTTGCCCCGCAGGCTCACCGAGCATCTTTTTTTGATGTCAGGAGTCCGTCATGCACCGGTGGTTCGCCCTCGTGGAAATAGTCAGGTCGTTCAATGAGCGCGGGTCGCCTAAGTTGGCCTTTGCGTCCGTCGCGCTGTTTGCGCTCGTCCCCATTGTCGCGATGGGTCTGGCGCTCGCGTTCGGTGTCCCGGCTCTCCGCTTGCCGTGAAAGCCACTGCCCTGCTCCTCACCAAAGGCTACATCGTCACCGCCAAGGAAGTCGCGAAGTTGATCGGATCGACTTCGGGTCGGTTCCCGGCTGACATCTTCGGAAAACGCCGTTGAGGCCCCTTTCGTGATTCTACAGCACTGTCAGGCCGCTTAGGCTACTGGCTTAGCCTAAAGTCTCCGAACGACTCTCACGCGCCGGAAAAGCCGCCAAGAGGCCGTCCAATTAGTCAGGGCTTGCGGGCACCGAACCATCGGCGGGCTTGCTCAAATGTTCTATTTATGTTCTCATTGTGTAATGGAACGATTAGACCCCTCCCGAGTCGCTGATGCAATCCTGACCGCCGCCGGGTGGGCGCGGGTCGGCATCACGGCGCCGACCAGCCACATCCGCATCGCCGCAGCGCATGAACTCGCCCGAACGATCCTAGAAGACATCGGGCAGGAGACCGAAGGGGCCGGTGGGGACCAGATGGGACTGGCGCTTGAAGCGCATTAGCGTCGGCCGCTGCCATTTTGTTGATCGCTGTTACCTGCTATGCAGCGCCGATGACTGATGAATCCGAAGAAAAGATGCGCTTGCGCGTTATCAGCACGAAGGCAGCCATTTTGGCGAGAGACCTACTTATAATAAAAGGTCTCTATAGTTCGATTGATACCAGCGATGAAATAGGTGCGGTGGCCGAGCAGAAGCTGCGCACGGCCTCTATCGGTACGTTCGACTGCTATTGCACGAAATGCCGGAAAGAGACTTCGTTTATTGTTTCCGCGATGCCCGTGCCTCACACCGGCGGCGGGTTGCGCAACGGCAACGCTCTCGCAAACCCGCCGACGCTCTTCGCGCTCCGAGCCGTCTGTCAGCGTGACCTCACGTCATATCTTTATGTGTTTCACAAGGCCGAGAAGCGGGTGCTCAAGATCGGGCAAGCGCCTTCGATGGCTGACATCTCGTTTGGAGAACTTCAAGGCATTGATAGTTCGGTCGATCCATTGGACCGAAAAGAACTAGGGACGGCCATCGGTCTTTTCGCACATGATGCTGCCTCTGGCGCATTTGTATACCTCCGCCGCGTGTTCGAGCGCATGATCGCAAGAGCGCATACGAAGAGGATTGAAGCTGGGGGCGACCCCATTGCCGACTTTGATAAGATGCGTGTTGACGAAAAGGTCGGCGCGCTTGCCGAGCAATTACCCGAGCGGGCGGTGCGCAATCGCGCCGTATTCTCTGTGCTTAGTGCGGGTATTCATGAGTTGACCGACGAGCAGTGTCTCGCCCTCTTTCCAGTTGTAAAGGCTGTTATCTTTCAGATGCTTGAGGAGGAAGAGCATATGCGAAAGAAGCAGATCGCCGAGCGCGAAGCTGACGCTGCGTTTCAGGCTCTTCTTTCAAATGGCTTCGGCTCGGCGGCGACAGCGGGCGACGACGAAAGGCCGCAAGGATAAAGGGGGCTGCCTCTGTCGGAGGCGAGCGTCACGCGGGCACGCGAAGTAGGGGGTGGCTGTGATAGATGCGCCGGTGATTGATGGCCGGGAATGCGGGCAGTGCAGCATGTGCTGTAAGCTCATGGCGATCGACGAACTCAAGAAACCAGCGGGAAGTTGGTGCCCGCACGTGGTAAAAGGTTGCGGTTGCGCGATATACGCCGAGAGGCCCCATTCATGCGCAAGCTTTGGTTGCGGCTATTTGCATTGGCCGATGACCGAAGACCATTGGTTCCCCTTCAAAAGCAAGATGGTGATCGTGGCGGAGGATGAGGCCCGCATGGCAATCCATGTTGATCCCAACACACCCCACGTCTGGAAATCCGAGCCCTATTATTCCGACCTCAAGCGTTGGTCTTGGCACGCAGCCCAGCATCAATTTCAGCAGATTGTCGTCGTGATCGGCAGAAGGATGATTGCCGTGCTTCCCGACAAGGATGTGGACTTGGGAATAGTCGCGGAAGACGAAGTCGTCCTTACGGGTCAGCTCGCGGACGGCAGCTATTCGGCAATGAAGTTTAATGCCCGTGACCCGGCAATTGAGGGTCTCCGATATGGGCAAGAGTACAAGTTCAAGGCCCCCCGTCTTCCGGGGTGAAATCCGCCTAAATCCGGGAATCGGCAATTAATCAGGACTACCGGACATAGGAGACTCTCCGCCCCCGGTCAGATATATGGGATTACCTTAAGGGTGCCTTGAGGAGACCATCGGGTCCGTGAAGGCTTCCCCTAAACATCCCCCTCCTACAGACCTTATCTCTGGTCCTATGAAGGATGCGGGAAGGTCGGCCCCAACGGCCCCCTCGGATTGTCCGCAGCTCTGAAATCACTTCGACATAGGACATTCGCGATATGGACACCGCGCACCCGATCATCCTCGAATACACCGGCAATCCCATCCGCGCCGTCGTCATTGACGGGCGCCCGTGGTTCGTCCTCAACGACGTCTGCCGCGCCTTCTCGCTCTACATGAAGAACGGGCAGCCGCAGGTGGACCAACCGGCCCGCAGGATTGCCGAGGAGGACCAAAAGTTCCTTCGGGTCCACGGCAAGGTCGGCCCGCGTGCCGTTCGGCTCTCGTCGGTGCGGGGTCTATACGAAGCGGTCCACCCGCGCACGCGCCGGGGCCTCGTCCCTGCGAACGCTCCGACACCGGCGGCAGCAAATCGCTTCCGCAGGTGGATTGAGGGCGAGGCCGTTCCTGCGCTGGAGCGCGCGGCGGCCTGACCCGTTCGCCGCATATCGGGGATAGATCGGTTCTATCCCTGCACCTCTGATCTCAAGCGTACTGCGGCTGCCGAATTAGTCCGGACTTGGGGCTAGTGAACCGCGTTCCGCGCGGCCTCGCCACATTCAATTCAGATCGGTTGACCTCCCCGCCGCCCTTCCTTCGGCGGGATGCTGGTCCCGTAGCGCCTGCCTCTCCTCTGGCCTTACGTCAGGGGCTGGAGCGAGGCAGGCGCGCCCCATTCCGGCGAGAGCCGGATAACTCGACCCCCGACCTGACCGGGGGTCTCCGCCCGTGGCCTTGCCACACCTTCAACATGAGTACCTGACTATGAATACCCCTGACGATTCCGCCGGTGCGGACTACACCGGTCCCGATCACGGCTTCGGCGATGACAACGCCCTGGCTGACGAAATCCTCCAGCAAGACTGGTATGCCGATAATCCTTCGGCGCACGACACCTCCCGCATGGGTGCCCGCCGGTGGGAACTCCCAACGACCGTTGACGGCCTGACGCCGGACATGCGCGAGCCGATCCTGAAACAGCTCATCGGCGTGAAGCCCGAGCAGCGCGCTCATTTGGAGACGCAGCTCGTCCGCAAAGCCATCGAAGAGCGCAGCAAAGACGTCCGTATCCTGACCGGTCTCGGCGACGGCGCTACGCCGCTCGCGAAGGCGCAGGTCAACATCGCCTATCGCGCTCGCGAACTCGCCCGCCGCATTTCCGCTACGCAAAGCGAGCTGGACGAGGTGACGGGTAGCAAGGCTGTAACCGACCCCTCCACCGGGCAGACCGTGATGCAGCCGCTGTATCGCCTCACGGGCGAGCTTCGGTACAAAGCAACGGAGGAGGTCAACCGGCTCAAGGGCGAGCTTTCGGTCCTCAACGGCCCCGAAGGTGACAAGGAGCTGGAGCAGGCTCTTCGCGAGAGTGTCGATCAGGTGAAAGACCAACGGCAGGCCGCCGCCGACCTTGTCGAGATCGACCGACGCGCAAGGGAGAGCATCCGCGAGGATGAGCTTAACGCCCGTGCCGAGCTTCATGCCAAGCACCTTCGCGCCAAGTCGAACTACAGCGCGAGCCTCTAATGCGCCGGAACTCTCACTTCGATATGTCCGCCGGTGCGAAGACGTGGAACGGAATCGACGACGGGGACGCCTCGGCGTACTCGCCCTCCTCGGTTCCCGCATACGACCCTTACGCCCCCGATAGTACCGACTACGCCGCCCGCAGCCGCGAGAGCATGTCGGACGGCCCCAGCGGCATCGTTCGTATCGACTACGGCGCCGCCGCCTAACCCAACCCCCGAATAAGCCCGTTAGCGCCCCGCCGCCTTTCGATCAGATTTGAACGAAAGTCTCTGCGGGGCGCTTTCATGCGCCAGTAGGAAAACCCACAACATGACTACCCGATGCGCGCTTCGGCGGGCTGTCAACGCCAAGTGCAAAGCCTGCATCTACGACCCCTACGCAAAGGGTCTCGGCGGCTGGCGCGAACAGGTTGCCGCCTGTGTCAGCTCGAACTGCGAACTCCACCCTGTCCGGCCGCAACCTCGCGGAAGGAATACCGATGGGGAAGCGTAGGCCCGTACAGACGCCCGCAGGGCACCAGCAATGCCACCAATGTCTCTTCATCAAACCGCACGCGGACTTTGAGCCTTCACGGGATCGAGCCTGCGGCATCCTAGCGAGCTGTCGGGCGTGCATGGTCGTCTTCCGGGCCGACCGCGCTGCGTGCCGTCATATCATCGCCGATGCCGCCGAGCGCATAACGGCAATCCAATATGCTCCGACCGTCGTCGCCGACTACGCGCCACCGTTAGGCTCCCTTTCGGGCTCTGAAATGATAACCGACGCGCACTTCCAATGGCGAGATCACCAGCTCCGGCAACAGCGAATCCAGCGCCGAAAATGACACCGTAACGATGGCCTATCTGATTGGATTTCTCATGACACTCTATCCCTACGCCCATGCTGCCATGATGCTGACTTCACAGGCCGCTCGCGATCACTTCGCGGGCCGTGCCGGTCTCGGACAGGTCAATATCCACGCCCTCATGGTTGGCGCGAAGCGGCACGCGGCCCGTAAGGCCCGTTAGTTTTCGCTCAAAAATCCGAAGCGGGATAGCGCAGCGCGTTCGTCGGCGCTCCCCCCACAGGGGGTGCCGTGCGGGCATATCATTGCCGCGCGTCCCCTTCGGCTCCCCATAAACATTCCGACATCACCCCTATGGCCGCGACCATGCGCCATTCTTCGGGGCGGGCGGGCGACGAAAGATTCCTACAATGGCAATGGACCTATCCAAAGCCGAGCCGCGCACCGCGAATCAGCGGCGCGACCGACTGACTGACAACCGATCCTCCATCTTGCCGGGGCGCCGCGACACAAGCGCCGACCGGCTGCAACAGTTCTCCAGCATGTCGTCCGCCCGTCGTGGCGACGGCGGCGCCGAGGCCCTTATGCGGACCCTTGGTATCGTCAACGACGCTGCGGGCGACTTCAAGCAATACGCCGACGCGAAGTTCAAAAAGGACGAGAGCGACAACGCCGCACAGGGCGCGCTGGACGAAGCTACCGACAAGGTTGACGCCGAGAAGGCCGAACGGTCCTACGGGTACCGCAACGCCGTTGCGCGCGGTCGAACGACGTCCGCGTGGAATGATGGTCTCCGCGACTTCGGGGACGACCTTCGCGGCCTCGTGGAGCAGCAGGACCAGCTCACATTGGAGGAGCGGCAGGCCGAAGTGCGGAAGCGGGTCGAAACCTTCTTTGAGAACTTCGCGGTCGATCCGGACACCGGCAAGCTCCGCGACTTCCTCGCGACACCTGACAGTATGCGCTTCCTCGCGGAACAGATGGGGCAATCTCGCCCGCAGTTCGAGCAGGCCGCGCTCCAGCGTATCGAAGAACGCTTCAACGAAGAGGCAGTAAGCCACTTCGGCAAGAACGTGATGGATCAGGCCATGAGCCTCCAGCCGGGGCAATGGCTGGACCTCTCGTCCGCCGACGCTCTTCTTCCGCCCACGGTGCCCGCACAGGCCCGTAAGGCCGCAATCGTGAACTCCGCGCAATCGGCGGCAGAAGAGTTGAAGCGACAGGGCCGACCGCAGGACGGTTGGCGCATCTATCGCCAGCTCCTCGGCATCATGCCCGCCGAGCCAAACGCCGAACTAGCCACCCTCCAGTCCGGCCCGGTGCCGTTCGACATTCCCGCATCAGATGCTGCCAAGTCCCCGCAAGGTGCCCCGAAGGCCCCCGCCGGTTTCGACATGGCATCCTACATGGCCTCGACGCGCGGCGCCGAGAGCCGAGGCGACGATACCGCGCAGGCCACAACATCGTCGGCCTATGGGCGTTATCAGTTCACCAAGGGGACGTGGCTTGGCCTCTACCGGGCCGAATACGGCAACACGGGTGAGACCGAAGCGCAAATCCTCGCCAAGCGAGCGAAGGGCGACGTGCAAGACAAGCTTATGGAGCGCCTGACCCGCAACAACCTCTCGGCTCTCAAACGCGCCGGGATCGACGCGACGGCGGCGAACGCTTACCTCGCTCACTTCCTCGGCGCATCGGATGCTATCCGCGTCCTTCGCGCGGCCCCCGGCACTCCAGTGGAGCAGGTGGTCGCCGCCACGAGCATCGCCGCGAACCGATCGGTCTTTAACAAGGCCGGAACGGCAGGCGAGCTTATCGCATGGTCCGGCCGCAAGCAGGGCAACGAAGGCGGCGGCGGTGCCGTCACGCCCGACGACCCCGTAATAGCCGACCCGAGCTTTCGCGCTCCCGACGTGCCTCTCGACCCTATCGAGCTGGCGGACGTGGAGATCGCACGGGCGGCTCCGCCTCCTCTGTTCACCGGCGCGCTCATTCTCAACCCCAAGGAGCGAGCCTCGCTCACCGAAGCAAGTGAGCAGTACGCTCGCGAGGTTCGCGCAGAATGGGCAAAGGAAAAGCGGGAGACGGAGGACAGAAACGCGGATGTCATGGTGTTGCGTCTGTTCGGTCAGGGCGAGCGCATCACGTCGCAGGACGTTATGGCGGCCGTGGATCGCGGAGACATCCGTATGGATCAAGCCACGGGCCTCCTACGGGGTCTCCAGCAAAACGCCGAGGCTGCCGACCGCTACGAGGATCGGCAGGAAGCCGAGGCCGACCGCGACAAAAAGGAGCGGCAGGAGAAGCAAGCCGAGAGCCTAATCTCGCACTTCACCGGGGGGATTTACTCGGGCCGCGAAACGCCCGCACAGGCCCGTGCGCGTGTCCTCGAAATGATCGACAACGAGGATTGGGTCTTCTGAACCTTGAAGTCCTTGTCGGTGCCCCGCAGGACTGCTACACAAACGCCCACAACGGCAGTTCAATACCCTAGGTTTTCTGCGGTTTTCTAGGTGGCCGCTGGTAATCCAGCCCTGTCCACCATTTTTCGTTCCGGGGGCTTCCGCCAAAGTCCCTAGAGATCCCAGAAAACCTAGCTTATTATGCCTGCGGCTTTCCGCTCGCATCCGCTGCCGTCCGTGTGCAGTCGGAGCGTAGTGTGGGGAGAAATGTGGGGAGAGATCGGCTCGCTCCCACATTTTGACGCCTCAAAGTGTGGGGAGAGAATCCGATGGGTAAACTCACAGCGATAGCGGTCAAGGCGGCCCTGACTAGTCCCGGCACCTATCAGGATGGGACGGGCTGTTCCTGAAGGTGGACAAGCACGGCGGGGCCTACTGGCTCCTGCGCTTGCAGCGCGACGGCAAGTGGCAGGACATGGGGCTGGGCAGCGCCAAGCTGCTGACGCTGGCGGAAGCGCGCGAGAGGGCCGGCGCGCTACGCCCTGTTCGCCATCCCATCAACTGAAATGTCCCCACCGCTCTTTTGAGCGACCCCCCTTCGTGATAGATTGCCGCGATATTCACCTTCGGGGGGAGGGGACCGGGATGCGTCATCCGTTCAAGGCGGCCGCGATCGTCGGCGTCGGCTTTTCGCTCGCCAGCTTCGCGCCCCTGCCGGGCTTTTCGACCGCGGCGCTCGACGTGCTCGACCCGAGCCGGCTTGCCGGGCTGAGCTGCGGGGCGCAGCGCGCGGGTTCGGCACTGGCGCAGAATCTGCTCGGCGCAGCGGCGATGGCGGCGCCCGCCAGCCAGGTGCGGCCGATTCCGCTCTATCCCGATCTTGCCGCATCGCCGTTCCCCGTCTCGACCCGCGATGCGCAGGCGCGAAGCTATTTCAGTCAGGGCCTGCTCCTCAATTACGGCTTCAACCACGCCGGCGCGGTGCGTTCCTTCCGCGAAGCGCAGCGCCGCGATCCCGATTGTGCGCTCTGCTGGTGGGGCGAAGCGGTGGCGCTGGGGCCGAACATCAACGCGCCGATGGACGAGCGCGACCGCACGGCGGCGCTTGATGCCATGGACCGGGCGATGGCGCTGCGGGCCGCGGCGTCGCCGATAGAGCGGGCGCTGATCGAAGCCGTCGCGCATCGCTATTCGCGCGATGCCGGCGCGGATCGCGCCGCGCTCGACGCCGGCTATGCCGATGCGATGCTCGGTGTCGCGCGCGCTTTTCCGGGCGACGACGATGTCGCGGTGCTCGCGGCGGAGGCGGCGATGGATACGACGCCGTGGAACTATTGGGAAGCCGACGGAAAGACACCGGTAGGCCGCATCGGCGAAGCGGTGCGGCTGATCGAAACCGTGCTGCGCCGTAACCCCGACCATGTCCAGGCGAACCACCTCTATATCCACCTGATGGAGGCGCGCGATCCGCAGCGGGCCGAGGCAGCGGCGGACCGGCTGGCGAACCCGCTGGCGCCAAGCGCCGCGCATCTCGTCCACATGCCGGGGCATATCTATCAACTGCGCGGACGGCACGCCGATTCGATCCGCGTCAACGTCGCCGCGGCGCGCGCGGACGAAGCCTTTATCCGCAGCGCGGGCGACGACGGTTTGGTGCGCTATGGCTATTATCCGCACAATATCCACTTCATCGTCACCTCGGCGCAGATGGCGGGCGACATGCGCACCGCGGTCCGCGAGGCGCAGCGCCTGCGCAGCGTGCTCGACCCCGCGACCTCGGCGCGGATCGGCTGGATCCAAGCGATCGATGCCGCGCCCTATTTCGCGATGGCGCAGTTTGCCGATCCGAAGGCCATATTGGCGATGGCCGCGCCCGACGCGCGCCTGCCCTATCCGAATGCGATGCGCCACTATGCGCGCGGCGTCGCCTATGCCGCGCTGCGCGATCGTACCGGATTCGAAGGCGAGATGGCCGCGCTGGCGACTCTCCGCACATCTGGCGCGCTCGCCGACCTGATCGAGCAGGGCCTGCCCGCGACGGATCTGGTGATGCTGGCCGAACGGGTCGCGCGCGGCCGGTTCGCGGCATCGCTCGGCCGCCATGACGAGGCGATCGCGTTCTATCGGCAGGCGATCGAGATCGAGGACGGCCTGCCCTATCAGGAGCCGACCTTCTGGTATTATCCGGTCCGGCAATCGCTCGGCGCGGCGCTGTTCCGGGCGCGGCGGTACGGCGAGGCGAGCGAGGCGTTTCGCGGCGCGCTGGCGCGGGCGCCGAACAACGGCTGGGCGCTTTACGGGCTCGGCCGCAGCGAGGCCGCGCGCGGCCGCAGGCTCGAAGCCGCCGCCGCGGACCGGGCGCTGTCGAAGGCGTGGCTCGGCGAGCGGCGCTGGCTTCGCATGGATCGTCTGTAGCCGGCGTCCGTCTCAGTCTGGTTCCGTAACGCGCGCCATGCGGCGTTTCCAGCCCTATTTCCTTTCCACCAGTTCGCGCAGCAGGAAGGCGTGGAGCATCGCCGCGCGCACAGCATCCTCGGCATGATCGGCGCCGACCGAATGGCCGCCCTCCAGATATTCGTGGTAATAGACGCGGTTGCCATATTCCTCCAGCTTCGCCGCGAACTTGCGCGCGTGGCCGGGATGGACGCGGTCGTCCTTGGTCGACAGGTAGAGGAAGATCGGCGGATAGGAGACGCCGTCGCGCACATTCTGATAGGGCGAATATCGTGCCATAAAGGCCCAGTCCTCCGCCTTGTCGGGATCGCCATATTCGGCGACCCACGACGCGCCCGCGAACAGGTGCGAATAGCGCTTCATGTCCTTGAGCGGCGAGCCGGAGATCACCGCGCCATACAGGTCGGGACGTTGCGTCATCGCCGCGCCGACCAGGACGCCGCCGTTCGACCGGCCCGAAATCGCGATCCTACCCTTTGCGCTGACCCCGGTCTTCACCAGATCCTCGGCGACCGCGTGCAGGTCGTCGAAGCTATTCTGGCGCTTCTCGCGCAGCGCCGCCTGATGCCAGGCGGGGCCATATTCGCCGCCGCCGCGGATATTGGCGAGCACATAGGCGTTGCCGTCCTCGACCCAGAACAGGCCCAGCGGTCCTGCGCGATAGGGCTGGCCGGTCAGATAGCCCGGCGTCTGCGCCGCGCGAAAGCCGCCATAGGCATGGACCAGCGCCGGGACCGGCCCCTTCGCACCGGTCTTGCGGACGAGGAAATAAGGGATTTTCGTTCCGTCCTTCGAGGTGGCGAAGCGCTTTTCGACCGTCATGCCCTCCGCATCGAAGGTGGCGGGCAGGCTTTGCACCGTTTGCGCCGCGCCGGTCTCGGCGACGGCATACAGCGTCGGCGGGTCGAGCATGGTCTCGCTGGTCGCCAGCGCGATATCGCGCTTGCCGATCGTGCCCACGAGGTTGACCGTCGCATTGGTCGCGAGCGGCACCTCGCGCTGTGACCAGGCGCCCGTCGCCGCATCGCGGCGCACGGCGAAGAGCTTGCCCTCGACATCGTCGAGCGCCTTGACCCACAGCAGGTTATCGCTCGCCGCGACCTCCTCGATCGCCTGCGCGCGCGTCGGGGTCATCACTGGCACCATCGCCGTCTGGCGCCCCACTGCCATGTCGGCAAGCGACATCGCGACCAGTGAGCCTTCGGCGATCGCGCCCGCCGACTTGTTGAGGAAGACGATCGCCTGTCCGCCGAGCACGTCGCGCAGGTCGGCGGTGTCGGGGATTGATGCGGCGACGAAGCGCGATCCGTCGGCGCTCGGGATCAGATAGTCGGTGGTGTAGAAGCTCTTGCCGCGCCGGATCAGCGTCCACAGCCGGTCGCCGTCGACGAGCGTGAAGGGCGCCATGCTGACGTCGCCCGCCTCGCCCTCTGCCACCACGACGGCATCGGAAAGCGGCGTGCCGCGCTTCCAGCGTTTGACGATGCGCGGATAGCCCGAAGCCGTCATACTGCCCGCGCCGAAGTCAGTCGCGACCAGCAGCGTGTCGGCATCCTCCCACGCGGCATTGCTCTTTGCTTCCGGCAGCGCGAAGCCGCTGTTGACGAAGCGGCCGGTCGTGCGGTCCCATTCGCGCACGACGTCGGCATCGGTGCCGCCGGAGCTTAGCGAGACGAGGCAGCGGCGATATTCGGGGGCGAGGCAGTCGGCTCCGTGCCAGACCCAGCTTTTCCCTTCCGCCTTGCCGAGTGCGTCGACGTCGATCAGCACCTGCCATTCGGGCTTACCCGCCAACCAGGCGTCGAGCGGGCTTTGGCGCCACAGGCCACGGGGATTCTTCGCATCGCGCCACAGGTTGGTGACGACATCGCCCATCACCTCGTCGGGCATGGCGATCTGGCGTTCGTCGTCGAGGATCGCACGGGCGCGCCGACGATCCGCCTCGAAGCCAGGGCGCGACAGGATCAGTTTGTCGGTGGCGGCATTTTCCGCCTTCACCCAGTCGAGCGCCTTCGCCCCCTCGATCTCCTCGAGCCACAGCCAACGATCCTCTTCTTCCGCCGCGGCCGGGGCGGCGGCGGACAGCGAACAGGCCAGGGCAAGCGCGGCAAGGCTGGCGCGGATCATCATCATCTCCCCTGAAGCATCCTTTGGCTGATGCTGTGCTAGCATCATCACACACTGCGAGGGAAGGGGCGACCGTTGCCGCTCTTACTGGTCGATGACGACCGTGCCCGGATGATGCTTGTCGAGGTGTTTCTTGATGATCTTCAGGTTGCGCGTGTTCGACCGGAACAGCAGGTCGAAGGCGTCGCCCGCGAGCGGGATCGCGCCGAGCGCAGTGTCGACGCTCAGATTGCCGATCATCCGCCAGATCTGCCATTTCGACATGCCGAGGTTGCGCGCCTCCCATATGATATAGGCGCCCATCACCGCGGTGATCGCGTCGCCGACCACCGGAACGAGGCCGACGATCGCGTCGAGCCCGACCGGCCGGTTGATACCGGGGATGGTGAAGCTGCGTTCCAGAATGATTTCCAGCATCTCGACGCGCTTGCGCAGCGCCGCCGGATCGCGCCGGTTGGGGATCAGCGCCTCGAAGATCGCGTCGGTATTCGGGGACGAAGGGGCCATCGGGGTCCTTTCAGCAAGCGCCCGAAGCTGGGCGCCGTCCGATCAGGTGGGGGCGGCGATCAGGCGATTCAATGGGTGCTGGGCGCGGGCGTTGGCGCGCAGTCCGGTGGTCCGCTGCGACGCGACCGACCAGCGCAGCGGCGTCGCGAGCGGGATGAAGGGGACATAGCGGGCGAGAACCGCCTCAGCCTCGGCGATCTGCGCCGCGCGCAGAGCGGGGTCGTCGTTGAGCGCGGCACGGTCGATCAGCGCCTGCGCCTCGCGATTGCACAGCGTGTCGCGGCGGCACGACAGCCGGCGCAGCGGCCACAGCGCGTCGTCGTTGGGCGTCACCTCGTCGATCAGCTTGAGGTCGGTTTCGGCGTCGGCGTCGACGCGGCGGCTCGGCACCCCGATCGCTGCGAGATCGGCGGCGACATAGGCGAAGAGGATGCGTCCGCCGGGCGAATCGGGCACGGCGATGCGCAGCGTCGCGATGTCGCCGCGCGTCGCACGCCAGCGGTCGACGACGCGCCGTGCCTGAATCAGGCGCGAATCGTCGTCGAAGTCGGCCCAGGCGGGCAGCAGCGGCGCCGGGCCGCCGTCGCGGCGATAAAGCGCCGGGCGCAGCGTCATCTGTGGTTGCCATTCGGTGAGCCCGAAGGCATCGACGAGCCGCTGCCGCCGGATCGCGCGCACCAGCGCCTCGCGGTTGGCGTCGGTGGCCAGAAATCCCTCGGCGCGCACGAACGCCAGCCCGAACAGGCCGGGAACCGGATCGACGACAAGGCGCGAGCGTCCGATGTTCGACGCGACGAAATAGGGCAGCGTCGAAAAGCGCCCGCCGATCACCGCGTCGGCATAGCCGTTCTTGAACCGCGCCAGCGCGCCTGCGGGCGACGTTCCGACGAGTTCGATCGAAGCGGCGGGATCGTTGGCGGCTTCTTCGGCCTCCTCGGGGTCCTCCGCGAACGGATCGGGAACGGGCGACAACAGCATCGCGCGGCCATGCCGTTTCGGTCGCATCGGTCCC
The DNA here is from genome assembly GCF_001591045.1 of Sphingopyxis granuli NBRC 100800. Taxonomy (GTDB): domain Bacteria; phylum Pseudomonadota; class Alphaproteobacteria; order Sphingomonadales; family Sphingomonadaceae; genus Sphingopyxis; species Sphingopyxis granuli. The sequence goes on from NZ_BCUA01000022.1 coordinate 41,848, forward strand.
CAGCCCATATCCTTGTCGACGATCGCCATCGACGGTTGGGCGAGCAGTTCGAGAATCGCGGGCTGCGGCGCGGCGAGGCGGATTTCGATGACGCTGTCGGTCATCGCCTTGATCGTCTCGATCTCGGGGAAATCGTCGCGCAGGACATGTCGGCTGCGCGGCGACAGATAGGTGCGCAGGATCGCGGCGACGCGTTCGGCCGTCACCTTGCGGCCGTTGCTCCATTTCGCCTCGCGGATGCGGAAGATATAACTGAGCCCATCGCCGGTCACCGTCCAGCGCTCGGCGAGGCCGACGTCGATCTGCCCCTCTCCATCATAGCTGACCAGCCCCTGCGCGGTCGCATCGAGCAGTGCGGCATTGGCGGCCGACAATTCGCCGTTCGCCGGATTGGCGGCGGGATTGAGCGGCCCGATCGCCGCGACGCGGACCGGCCCGCGCTCGCCGAACAGGCCGCAACCGGCAAGCAAAAGGGCCAGAAGCCCGGCCGGGACGAACCGCGCGCCGTTGCCGCCAGCCTTCATGACCTGCCTCTCCTCGCTGGTGCGGACGGCGGGACTCGAACCCGCACACCCAGATGGATAGCAGATTTTAAGTCTGCTGCGTCTACCGATTCCGCCACGTCCGCGTGTCGTGCGCCGGTCAAGCCGAAGGGGGAGGGGAGGTCAAGCGATCTTTGCCGCTTCACCCGGCGAACGGGGTCGGCTAGACCGGCGCGATGACGGCCGTGCTCCAGATTTCCAACCTCGGCAAAACATACAAGAGCGGCCACCGCGCGCTGAGCGGCGTCGACCTGACGATCGACAAAGGCGAGATATTCGCGCTGCTGGGGCCGAACGGGGCGGGTAAGACGACGCTGATCGGCATCGTCTGCGGCATCGTGACGCCGAGCGAGGGGACGGTGACCGTCGGCGGGCACGATCACCAACGCGACTATCGCGCCGCCCGGTCGATGATCGGGCTCGTGCCGCAGGAACTTCATACCGACGCGTTCGAAAAGGTGATCACGACGGTCAGCTTCTCGCGCGGCCTGTTCGGCAAGCCGCGCGATCCGGCGTTCATCGAGCAACTGCTGCGCGACCTGTCGCTGTGGGACAAGCGGAACGCGAAGATCCTCGAACTGTCGGGCGGCATGAAGCGCCGCGTGATGATCGCCAAGGCGCTGTCCCACGAACCCGAAATCCTCTTCCTCGACGAACCGACCGCGGGCGTCGATGTCGAACTGCGTCGCGACATGTGGAACATGGTGCGCGGCTTGCGCGACCGCGGCGTCACCATCATCTTGACCACCCATTATATCGAGGAGGCCGAAGAGATGGCCGACCGCGTCGGGGTGATCAGCAAGGGCAAGCTCATCCTCGTCGAGGACAAGGACGCGCTGATCAAGAAGCTGGGCCGCAAGACGCTGACGCTCAACCTGTCGGAGCCGCTGGCCGCCCTTCCCGCCGGGCTCGACGACTGGTCGCTCGAAATCGCGGGCGAGGGGCACGAACTCGTCTATGAATTCGACAGCCAGGCCGAAGCGACCGGCGTCCCGTCGCTGCTGCGGCGGCTGAGCGATCTCGGCATTCCCTTTCGCGACCTCCACACGCGGCAAAGCTCACTCGAGGAGATTTTCGTCGGGCTGGTCCACGAATCGAAAAGCGATGGCGCGGGCGCGCAGGGGGCCACGGCATGATCGGGAATTTCCGCGGCGTCCGCGCCATCTACGCGTTCGAGATGGCGCGCTTCGGGCGCACCTTCTGGACCAGCCTGCTGCTGCCGGTGATCACCACGACGCTCTATTTCGTCGTCTTCGGCTCAGCGATCGGCAGCCGGATGAGCGCAGTTGGCGACGTACCTTACGGCGCCTTCATCGTGCCGGGGCTGATGATGCTGACGATGTTCACCGAAAGCATCAGCAACGCCAGCTTCGGCATCTACATGCCCAAATGGACGGGGACGATCTACGAGATGCTCTCGTCGCCGATGTCGCCGCTCGAACTGCTGATCGCCTATGTCGGGGCGGCGGCGACGAAGTCGGTGATTATCGGCGCGATCATCTTCGCGACCGCACACCTGTTCGTCGATGTCCAGGTCGCGCATCCGTTGCTGATGGCCGCCTTCATGGTGCTGATGGCCGTGACCTTCTGCCTGTTCGGCTTCATCATCGGCATCTGGGCGCAAAGCTTCGAGCAGTTGCAGGTCATCCCGCTGCTCGTCGTCTACCCGCTGACCTTCCTCGGCGGCGCCTTCTATTCGATCGACATGCTGCCTGCCGCGTGGCGCGCGCTGACCTTGTTCAACCCGGTCGTCTACCTGATCAGCGGCTTCCGCTGGACCTTCTTTGGCCGTGGCGATGTCGGCATCGGCGTCAGCATGGGCGCGGTTGCGATCTTCCTCGCGCTGTGCCTCGCGGTGATCTTCTGGGTATTCCGGACGGGGTATCGGCTGAAGAATTGAGGGCCGTGGCAATTCAGTCGTTCCGCACGCTGGCCTGCGCCTTCGTCATGCTGAACTTGTTTCAGCATCGATGGTCGTGTCTTTCCTTTTACGCCGCCTGTCGGTCGAAGGCGGACCATGGACCCTGAAACAAGTTCAGGGTGATAAAAATGGAAGAACTCTACCCGGAAAATCGCACTCAGTCGTTCAGCCGTTCGCGCATTTCCTTGCCGGGCTTGAAATAGGGGACGTTTTTCGCTTTGACCGCGACCGGCGTCCCGGTGCGGGGATTGCGCCCCGTTCGCGATTCGCGCGCGCGCGTCGAAAAGGCGCCGAAACCGCGCAATTCCACCCGTCCGCCCGCAGCGAGCTGCTCGATGATGGAATCGAAGAAGGCGTCGACGATCCTCTCGACCTCCTCCAGGCGCAAATCGCTGTTTTCGCTCGCGATCTTCTGAACCAGTTCTGACCGGATCATCTGCTTCCCCTAAATGTGCCACGCGCATCCCGCGGACGCGGGTTATCCGGCCGTTGCCGGCGACGATGCGTAGGACCCCTCCCGACGCGGCGCCGAGATTATCACGAATCGCTATCCCGTCAAAATCTATCGCCGAAAGAAAAAGGCCCGCAGAGGGACACTCTGCGGGCCTTTTCTTCGCTCTGGCGCGAAAGAAGGAAATCAGTCCTTCTTGCCGGCCTTCAGCGCCTCGCCGAGGATGTCGCCGAGCGACGCACCCGAGTCCGACGAGCCGTACTGCGCAACAGCCTGCTTCTCTTCGGCGATCTGCAGCGCCTTGACCGAGAAGGTCGGCTTCTTCGAACGGTCGAAGCCGGTGACCATCGCGTCGAACTTCTGCCCGACCTGATAGCGCTCGGGGCGCTGCTCGTCGCGGTCGCGGCCCAGGTCGGCGCGCTTGATGAAGCCCGTCGCGCCGTCGTCGCCGGCCTGCACTTCCAGCCCATTGTCGCGGACTTCGAGCACGGTGACGGTGACGGTCTCGTTCTTCTTAAGCGAGCCAGAGCCGGCGCCGGCTCCGACTGCCGGAGCACCCTTTTCAAGCTGCTTGATGCCGAGGCTGATGCGTTCCTTCTCGACGTCGACGTCGAGGACGACGACCTGCACCTGCTCGCCCTTGCGGTGGAGATGCAGCGCTTCCTCGCCCGAGATGCCCCAGGCGATGTCCGACATGTGGACCATGCCGTCGACGTCGCCGGGCAGACCCACGAACAGGCCGAACTCGGTCGCGTTCTTGACTTCGCCTTCGACGACCGAACCGATTGGATGCGCTTCGGCGAAGGCACCCCAGGGGTTCGACTGCGCCTGCTTGAGGCCCAGCGAAATGCGGCGCTTGTCGCTGTCGACTTCCAGGACGATGACGTCGACTTCCTGGCTCGTCGAAACGATCTTGCCGGGGTGGACGTTCTTCTTGACCCACGACATCTCGCTGACGTGGACCAGTCCTTCGATGCCCGGCTCCAGCTCGACGAACGCGCCATAGTCAGTGATGTTGGTGACGGTACCCTTCAGTTTGGCGCCGACCGGATATTTGGCGGCAACGCCTTCCCACGGATCGGCCTCAAGCTGCTTCATGCCCAGGCTGATGCGCTGCGTGTCGCGGTTGATGCGGATGATCTGCACCTTCACCGTGTCGCCGATGTTGATCACCTCGCTCGGGTGGTTGACGCGCTTGTAGCTCATGTCGGTGACATGGAGCAGGCCGTCGATGCCGCCGAGGTCGACGAACGCACCGTAATCGGTGATGTTCTTGACCGCGCCTTCGATGATCTGACCTTCTTCCAGGTTCTGGATCAGGCCCGAACGCTGTTCGGCGCGCGTTTCCTCGAGGATCGCGCGGCGCGACACGACGATGTTGCCGCGGCGACGGTCCATCTTCAGGATCTGGAAGGGCTGCGGCAGGTCCATCAGCGGGCCGACGTCGCGCACGGGGCGGATATCGACCTGCGAACCCGGAAGGAAGGCCACCGCGCCGCCGAGGTCGACGGTGAAGCCGCCCTTGACGCGGCCAAAGATGACACCCTCGACGCGGGCTTCCTTGTTGAATTCTTCTTCCAGCCGGTCCCAGGCGGCTTCGCGGCGAGCGCGGTCGCGGGACAGCATGGTTTCGCCATTGGCGTTCTCGACGCGGTCGACATAGACTTCGACCTCGTCGCCGACCTTCAGGTCGGCCTTCTGGCCCGGCATCGCGAATTCGCGAAGCGCCACACGGCCTTCGCTCTTCAGGCCGATGTCGATCACTGCCAGGTCGTTTTCGATCGCGGTCACGGTGCCCTTGACGACGCGGCCTTCAAAGCCGCCGTCGGCGCCGCCCAGCGATTCATCGAGCATCGCGGCGAAATCGTCGCGCGTCGGAAAAGCCGTAGAGGCCATAAATGATTTCCTTACTTCACATGTTTCCGGCCAAGCGGTTGGGTCCGCTGGTCTTGTGGCCGAACCGTCCTGTCCGCCGAATGCGGAACAGGACGTCGTCGGGGCGCTTCGCAAGGCGAGCCACGGGCAAAGCAAAAAGGGCGCGACGAGGGTGCCCCATCACGCCCGACGCTCCGGTGGGAGCGGCGGTTCATCCGTGCCTCGACCGGCAAACCGCCCGTCGGACGGCGCGCGTATAAGCGGGGAGGCGGTTTTCGGCAAGGAAAAAGGGCGTGCTGATCGGCCATATCTCCGGACGGTGGAGCGGACGGGATTCGCGCAGAGGCGCGGAGTTTATGGCTTGGGTCGATAAGTCCGGTTCATCGTGATCGCAGATGTTTCGCAAGAGAAAGCCGCTTTGCGACAGACACCATCTCTCCGCATCTCCGCGTGAATCAATATCCTCTGCGATCTCTGCGCCTCTGCGCGAATATCTTCTTTCAGCCCCGCTTCCCGACTTTGCCCTCGACGAATGCGATCGCGGCCGCGATACCCGCGTCCCGGTCCAGCGCCGTATTGTCGAGCAGCAGCGCATCCGCGGCGCGGCGCAGCGGCGCGTCGACACGCCCGGTGTCGCGCGCGTCGCGGGCGTAGATGTCGGCGAGCACCGCGTCATAGGTGACACCGACGCCGCGCCCCAGCATCTCGGCATGGCGCCGCCGCGCCCGCTCTTCCGGCGTGGCGGTCACGAACAGCTTGGCGTCGGCGTGCGGCGCGATCACCGTGCCGATGTCGCGCCCGTCGAGCACAGCGCCGCCCGGCTGGTTGGCGAAATCGACCTGCCGCTGGAACAGCGCCCTTCGCACCGCAGGATGGATCGACACGCGGCTCGCGAGGCTGCCGGTGCTTTCGTAGCGCAGCGCCGGATCGTCGAACAGGCTGTCGGGAAAATCGCACGCGGCGAGCGCATCGTCCGCATCGTCGGGATCGCCATGGTCGAGCTGCGTCTGATAGCCGACGGCGCGATAGAGGAGTCCGGTGTCGAGCACCGGCAGCCCGAAATGCGCCCCAAGCGCGCGAGCGATCGTCCCCTTGCCCGACGCGGTGGGACCATCGACGGCGACAATCATGCCTGCAGGCTTTCGAGCAGCGCCTCGAAATTGGGAAAGCTGGTCGCGGCCGGCCCCATGTCGTCGATCGTCACCGGCGCCTTGCCGACGAGGCCCGCGACCGCGAAGCTCATGCAGATGCGGTGGTCGAGGTGACCGGCGATGGTCGCGCCGCCAGGCAGCGGGTCGCCGCCGGTGCCGTCGATGGCCAGCCCGTCCGCGCTCTCCTCGACCCGCGCGCCGATGGCGGTAAGGCCGGCGGCCATCACCGCCAGCCGGTCGCTCTCCTTGACGCGCAGTTCGTCGAGGCCGGTGGTGACGGTGCGCCCTTCGGCAAGCGCGGCGGCGACGAACAGGATCGGATATTCGTCGATCATGCTCGGCGCGATGGCGGGATCGACCTCGATCCCCTTCAGCGCACTGTGACGGACGCGCAGGTCAGCGACCGGCTCGCCGCCGACCTCGCGCGGGTCGAGCAGTTCGATATCGCCGCCCATCGCCTGCAGCACCTCGACCAGCCCGGCGCGCGTGGGGTTGAGGCCGACATTGGCGATGACGACGTCCGATCCGGGCACGATCAGCGCCGCGACGATGAAGAAGGCGGCCGACGAGGGGTCGCCGGGGACCGCGATCGTCTGCGGCCGAAGCTCGGCCTCGCCGCGGATGCGGATGCGGCGGGTGCCGTCGCCGTCGGTCTCGACGTTCAGGTCGGCGCCGAAGCCCTTCAGCATCCGCTCGCTATGGTCGCGCGTCGGGATGGGCTCGATCACCTCGGTGATGCCCGGCGTGTTCAGTCCCGCGAGCAGCACCGCGCTCTTCACCTGCGCCGACGCCATCGGCAGGCGGTAGGCGAGGGGGATCGCCGGCGCGAGGCCGCGGACCATCAGCGGCAGGCGCCCGCCGGGCGAGGCGACGATATCGGTCCCCATCTGCGACAGCGGCTCGATCACCCGGCCCATCGGGCGCCCCGACAGGCTGGCGTCGCCGATGAAGGTGACGGTGATCGGGTGGCTCGCGACCAGTCCCATCAGCAGGCGCGTCGAGGTGCCACTGTTCCCCATGTCGAGCGCTTCGTGCGGCTGGAGCAGCCCGCCGACGCCGACGCCGTCGATCACCCATTCGCCATCCTCGCGGCGCTCGATCGTTGCGCCCATCCCCCGCATCGCAGCCGCCGTCGCGAGTACGTCATGTCCTTCGAGCAGCCCTGTGACGCGGCTCGTGCCGACCGCGAGCGCCGACAGCATCAGCGCCCGGTGCGAAATGCTCTTGTCACCGGGCATCGCGATCCTACCTTTCAGCGGAGCGGAAGCGGAAAAGGCGCGCGGGCTGGGGTTGGGGTCTGTCATGGCGTGCGGCTTTTGACAGCGGGCAAACAATCTGGCAAGGCGCACGCCGATTTGGCGGGTGGCTGTTCCGGTGCCGCCCTTTCTCCGAAATTTAGCTTATTCCTTCAAAGGGTTACGAGGCTTCTATGGTAAAGGCTGAATGGGGCGCGAAGCGAAGCTGCCCGAAATGCGCGACGCGATTCTACGATCTGACCAACGACGACCCGGTCACCTGCATCAACTGCGGCTATGCCTGGATTCCGGAATCGGTGCTGAAATCGAAGCAGCCGATGCCGTTCGAGGAAGTCGAGAAGCCCGGCAAGGCCAAGGAAGAGGCGGCCGACGACGATCTGGATCTGGACGTCGATGTCGACGAGGACAGCGATTCGCCCGACAATGACGTCGATCTGGGCGGCGACGACGATCTGGGCGTCGCGACCGGCGACGACGAGGACGACGAAAACTGACAATCGGACGCATGGGGCCAAAAAAGCATCGCGCGATGCATTTGGCCCCTTGCATATGGGACACGCGCTGGTAAAGGCGGCGTCCCGATCGCATCACCCAGAGCGATCGTCCGAAATGGCGCGGGGCCTTAGCTCAGCTGGGAGAGCGCTACAATGGCATTGTAGAGGTCACCGGTTCGATCCCGGTAGGCTCCACCATTTCGACAACCCGACCCGGAAACGGCCCGATGCGACAGCATGCGGGCCTTTTTCTTATCTTGCAAGACTGGGAAAGAGCGTCAGCGCGCCGGCGTCAGAGCGCCAATTCCTCTTTCTCGAATAGCGGTTCCAGCATGATCGGATCGGCGAGCGTGATGCGGTCAAGGATCGAGGCGGTGTCGTCGCGTACCCGCAGCATCAGGCTGCGCAGCCGGCATTCGCTTTCGGGCAGGCAGTTCTTGCAATGCTCGTGCGCGTTGCGCGCCGCGCAGGGCACGAGCGCCAGCGACCCGCGCGTCAGCCGGACAAGGTCGCCATAGCTGATGTCGACCGGCGGCAGCGCGAGTTGGTAGCCGCCATCGCGCCCCCGCTGCGAGATCAGCAGCCCCTCGCGCGCCATCTCCGACAGGATGACGGTCAGAAACTTGGGCGGGATGTTCTGCGCGTCCGCAATATCCGCAAGCTGCACCTGCCCCTTGCCCCAATGGTCGGCAAGATGCTGAAAGGCGCGGATCGTGTAGCGGGTCTTTTGCGAGAGCATGGCGGCGTTACTGTGACATATTCCAGCTTAATTCAACCTGTCTGGATGAGATTCGGGAAAGGTTGATGAAAATCACAGTGGGTGGCATGAATCGACGCCAATGGGATCGCGCAGTTTGCCCGTTTCGGGCGCGACAAGGAATAGGGCGATGCGGAAGCTATTCGAAGGCCCGGCGGTTCTCGCGGCGTGCATGCTGGTCGCTGTGCCGGCCCAGGCACAGTTCGGCGGCCTGCTGCGCAAGGTGACGACGCCGGCACCGAGCCCGAGCAGCGACGACAATGGCGGTTGTCCCAAGGGCAAGAAGGGCAGCGGCGTCGGGCGCAGCATATTGGGCGGAGTGATCCGCGATGCCGTCGGCGACGCGGCGAGCAGGGCCGGCGTCTACAGCTATGTGCCGATCACGGAGGTGAGCGGGACGCTGACAGATGCGATCGCCTGCCGGCTCGATCCCGCCGAACAGGTGCAGGCGGCGCAGGCGACCGAAGAGGTCACGCGCGGCGAGGCGGTGGGCGCGACGTCGAACTGGACCAGCGAAACGCGCGAGAATGTCAGCGGTTCGTCGACCGTCGCGTCGATCAATCAGGAGGACGGCGGCCGCAAGTGTATGACCGTCAACGATTTCATCATCGTCGACGGGGAAGAGACGCGCGTCACGAAGCGGATGTGCAAGGGGCCGGACGACGCGCGCTATGTCCTGGCTGCCTGACCTGCCCCGCGTGCTGGTGGGAGCGTTGGCGCTGGCCTTGCTGACCGCGGCGACCGAGCGTGACCCACTGAACCCCACCTGTCCGCTCAATCCCAACTGGTCGACCAATGCGACGATGACGCTGACCGTCGAGACGCGTGGTCGAATGAAGGTCATGCTGGCCGAAGGGCGGGTCGATCCGGGCCTGCCCGAACGCCTGGCCGCGGCGCTGAAGGCCAACCCCGACGTCAGCGAGATCTGGCTGCGTTCGCCCGGCGGCGACGCGCGCGCGGGCAATGCTGCGGGGCGCATCATCCGGTCGAACACCGGTCTCGGCACGCGCATCCCCAGCGGCTGGGCCTGCTTCAGCGCCTGCAACTTCGTGTTCATGGGCGGCGCCCCGCGAATCATCGAACCCGGCGGCGAGTTCATCGTCCACATGTTCACCAGCACCGGCGACCGCGCCGCGATCGACCAGAGCGTGGCGATGGGCACCGATGCGACCACCGAACTGATCGGCGACGTCGAACAGGACAGCGCGCTGCTGGCGAGCGAGGACAACGACTTCCTGATCCGGATGGGCGTGTCGCGCAAATTGCTGACCGAGGTGATGTATCGGCAAAAGGCGGTCAAGGGCAGCGGGGCGGACAAGTCGACCCGCCGCTGCCTGACGCTGGAAGAGGCGCTGAAATATGGCGTGACCTACGCGGTCGAGTGACGGGGGGCGTCGCAACGGACGTTATCCCGCCGAAGCATCAGGCGGCGTCACGATGAAACGTCCGGAATCGTTCACTTCTCCGTCATTGCGGTTCTGGACCTGATCCGAGGGAAGCAACCCAGAGTGTGCGTAAACCGCTCTGGATTGCTTCGCTGCGCTCGCAATGACGACAATGCCGGATTCGGTGGTGAAGGGCTTACTGCCCCTTGAACGCGGCCTTGCGCTTCTGAAGGAAGGCCGCGACACCTTCGACCGCATCGGCGCTGTTGCCGGCGCGATACTGGCCCATCGCCTCCGCATCGAGCGTATCGGAATAGCTTTGGGTCAGCCCGCCGCGCAGCACCTGGCGCATCGTGCCGAGCGCGATCGTCGGACCGCTCGCAAGGCGCTTAGCCAGCGCTTCGGCTTCGGTCATCAGGGCGTCGTCCTCGACCGCCTTGTAGATCAGGCCCCAGTCGGCCGCCTGCTCGGCCGGGATCTTTTCGCCCAGCATCATCATCTGCGTGGCGCGCGGCAGGCCGATCAGCCGTGGCAGCAGCCACGACGATCCGCCGTCGGGGATCAGTCCGATGTTGACGAAGGCCTGGAGGAAATAGGCGCTCTTGCCCGCGAGGGTGAAATCGCCCGACAACGCGAAGCTGCATCCGACGCCGGCGGCGGGGCCGTTGACCGCGGTGACGACGGGAATGTCGAGGTTCGCGAGCGCGAGCAGCATCGGATTATAATGGTTGCGCAGCGCCTTGCGGCTGTTGGCGCCGCCGCCGACCGCCGACGCGCTGCGGTCGCCTGCCAGGTCGGCGCCCGAACAGAAGCCGCGCCCTTCGCCGGTGATCAGCAGCGCGCGCGCACCGAGCACGCCCATCCAGTCGAGCGCCGCGCGAATATCGTCGGCCATCGCCGGCGGCATCGAGTTCAGCCGCTCGGGCCGGTTCAGCGTGATGGTCGCGACATCGTCGGCGACGGCAAGCTTGATCGTGTCGAAGGTTGGAAGGTCGGTCATGGGGAAGAAATCCTCTCGGGGGCTGCTTTACCTTTACGTTCACGTAAGGATGTGACCCATTTGAGGGTCGAGTGCAAGGGGGAGGGGAGATCGGATGACGACGGCTGGAAACGACCGATAGCGGTCATGGCCGCCAGCCTTGAATCGGATTCGCGCAGAGGCGCAAAGATCGCAGAGGCGCGCGCGCTTCATCTCTGCGTTCCTTGCGCCTCTGCGCGAATTTCGTGGAATGCCAGGTATCGGCCGAAGCGCGATATTCCTTTTCTCGTCACCCTGAACCTGTTTGGCAATTAACCCTTTTCGACAAGGAACTGTTCCCCGGCGAAAGCC
>NZ_BCUA01000023.1 GCF_001591045.1 Sphingopyxis granuli NBRC 100800
AAGCCCGATATCTTCGCCATTTCGACGCCTCGAACGCGGAATTAATGGGTCCTGACCCTAAGGCTGCCGCCTCCTCAATCCTTCACCTCATAGCCGAAGGCCTTGCGCGCCAGCTTGACCACCGCGGGATCGCGTTCGGGCGGCGTCATCGGCACCGCAGCCTCGAGCCGCTCGGCGACATGCGTCAGCGCGGCGATCCGCGCCGCCTTCTTGTTGTTGCCGTCGATCACCTTCCACGGCGCCCAGCGCGTGTCGGTCTGCTGGAACATCTCCTCGATCGCGGCGAGATAGTCCGGGCGCTTTGCCCGGTTGCGATAATCCTCGCCCCCCGTCTTCCACCGTTTCCACGGATCGTCGAGGCGGTCGGCGAAGCGCCGGTCCTGTTCCTCCTGCGTGACGTGGACGAACAATTTGACGAGGTTGGTCGCCGATCCGGTCAGCTGCGCCTCGAACTCGTTGATCTCGTCATAGCCCTTGCGCCACTCGGCCTCGGTCGCGAAACCCTCGACGCGTTCGACGAGGACGCGCCCGTACCAGCTGCGGTCGAAGACGCAGATTTCGCGGTTTCCGGGCAGGCGCGTCCAGAAGCGCCACAGGAAATGCCGCGCCTTTTCCGCATCGTTCGGCGCGCCGATCGGCCAGACCTCGTAGAAGCGCGGGTCGAGCGAGGCGGTCATCCGCTGGATGATCCCGCCCTTGCCCGCCGCGTCCCAGCCTTCGAGCATGATGACGCTGCGCTGGCCATAGGCGATATGCGCGGCCTGGATGCGTTCGAGCCGGTCCTGCAGCGCGGCGAGGTCCTTGCCATAATCGCCCTCGTATCGGGCGCCGGTTTCATGATCGGAGAGCGAGATGGTCATGCCGCCACCCTAGCCCAGCCCCACGCGCGCGACCAAGGGGGTGATCGCATATGTCGCTATCTGATACAGCCGCGGACGCCTTTCCCGAGCGGTCAGATCAGTCCGGCGAGCAGGTCCGCGACGCGCCCGGGCACTTCCATCGGGATGAAATGGCTGTTCTGAGCCCACAGCTCGTCGCGCACCGCGCCGAGGTGCGGGCCGAGTTCGGTCCATGTCGGGCTTTGCGAGAAATCAAGCGCGCCGTCGCGCGTTCCCGCCGGGGCGCGGATCAGCGTGACAGACGCCGCGAGCGCGCCCAGCCAAGCATAGGGATCGTTCCGCAGCGCATTCTGATACATCGATGCTTCCAGCCGCGGCGGGCACGCCAGTTCATAGCCTTCGCCCGAAGCGGCGGGCAGCAGCCCGTGGGCACAATAATCGGCGAGCACCCGCGGGTCCCACCGGCTGTAGGGCAGGCGATCGGCGAAGCGCGCGCGCATCTCGTCCGCATCCGCCCACTGGTTGCGGCGGCGCGACACCGGAAATTCGGCCGGATCGGGCACCGGCGCATCGCCGCCGCCGGCATAGAGATCCGGCGCCATGATCACCGGGTCGATCAGGACGAGATGGCGAAAGGCCTCGCGCCGCTCGGCGGCGAGGCGGGTGAGGACATAGCCGCCCATGCTGTGGCCGCAGCCGACGAGCGGCCGCCCGGCAAAGCGGTCGACCAGCGGCAGCAGCGCCGCGGCATTGCCGGTCCAGTCGGACAGCGACGCCGGCCGAAAGCTGCGCCCATGGCCGCGATGATCGGGCGCGACGACATGCGTGCCGGGCGGCAGCGCCGCGACCACCCGGTCCCAGCACCGCGCATGAAAACCCGTTGCGTGGAGAAGCAGCAGCGTCGCCCCTTCCCCCGGCTGCCCCCATTCGAACCAGCAGATGTCGCCGTCGGGCGTGACGAGGCTGTGCGTGGCGGGACCCTGCTCCGTCATTTCGCCGCCTCGATGCAAGGAACACCATAAAGCGCCATCTGCCGGTCGCTCGTCACGACCATCAACCGCTCCCGCTCCGCCTGCGCCAGAATCAGATGATCGAACGGGTCGCCGTGATGAAAGGCGAGCGTATCGAGCGCGCGGATATGCTCCGCCGTCACGGGCAACAAGTCGATGCGCTGATCGTCAAGCAGCTCGGCGAAATGGCTTCCCGATTGCGCCAATTTGCCGACCCGCCATTTTATCGTGATTTCCCAAAGCGACACGATACTGACCAGCACGTCATTGTCCGCATCGGCGATCAACGCGCGCGACACGGGGCCGAGGTGCGGCGAATCCTCCAGCCACCAGATCAGCGCATGGGTGTCGAGCAGCAGCCTCATTTATACCAGTTGCGCGCGGCCTCGGTATCTTCGCCATAGAGGGCGTCGAGGAAGCCTTCGGGCCATTCGTCGAAATCGTCGGCGACCCCGGTCTTCCCCCGCAGCGCCCCCGGCTGCCGCGGCTTGGCGTTCCGCGGCGCGGGCTTGATCGTCGGCGAGCCGGCCGCATAAGCGGGCGCGGCGGTAAAGGGCATGGGCATTTCCCGCACTCCGGCTTCGGGCGACGGCGCATCGGCCAATTGCCGCAGATAATCCTTCACCAGCGCCGACAGCGACGTCCCCAGTTCCGCCGCGCGAATACGCGCGCGGCGATGCGTTTCGTCGTCGAGGGCGATAGTGACATTCTTCATGTGAAACTGCGTATCACAGTTTCACAACCATCGCAAGAGAAAGCCCGAACGGAGCGTGTCCGTCAGCCCTTCGGCCCGTCCACAAGCCGGATATGAAGTTCGCGAAGCTGCTTTTCGGTGACGGGCGCGGGGGCGCCCATCATCAGGTCCTCGGCCTTCTGGTTCATCGGGAAGACGACGACCTCGCGGATGTTCGGTTCGTCGGCGAGCAGCATCACGATGCGGTCGACCCCCGGCGCCGACCCGCCGTGCGGCGGCGCGCCGAACTTGAAGGCGTTGATCATGCCGCTGAAATTGGCATCGACATCGGCCTGCGAATAGCCGGCGATCTCGAACGCCTTGTACATGATATCGGGGCGATGGTTCCGGATCGCGCCCGACGACAGTTCGACGCCGTTGCAGACGATGTCATATTGCCAGGCGAGAATATCGAGCGGGTCCTTCGTTTCCAGCGCTTCCAGCTCGCCCTGCGGCATGCTGAACGGGTTGTGGCTGAAATCGATCTTGCCCGTATCCTCGTCGGCCTCGAACATCGGGAAATCGACGATCCAGCACAGGTCGAAGCGGTTCTGGTCGATCAGGTCCAGCTGTTCGGCGACGCGCGTGCGCGCAAGGCCCGCGAGCTTCGCCGCGACGGCTTCCTTGCCCGCCGCGAAGAACAGGCCGTCGTCGGGACCGAGGCCGAGTTCGGCGGCGAGCGCGTCCATCTTGTCCGGTCCGTGGTTCTTGGCGATCGGGCCGCCCCATTCGCCGCCCTTGCGCGTCGCATAGCCGAGCCCCGCAAAGCCTTCGCCCTGCGCCCAGGCGTTCATGTCGTCGAAGAATTTACGGCTCTTTTCCGCCGTCCCCGGCGCCGGAACCGCGCGCACCACGTCGCCCGCCGCGACGATGTCGGCGAAGCGGCCGAAACCCGATCCGGCGAAATGCGCCGACACGTCGGTGATGATCAGCGGGTTGCGCAGGTCGGGCTTGTCATTGCCATATTTCAGCATCGATTCGCGGTAGGGAATGCGCGGGAAGCTACCGGCCGGGGTCACCGCCTTGCCATTCGCGAACTCTTCGAACACGCCCGCGAGGACGGGTTCGATCGCATTGAAAACATCGTCCTGCGTGACGAAGCTCATCTCGAAATCGAGCTGATAGAATTCGCCGGGAGAGCGGTCGGCGCGCGCATCCTCGTCGCGGAAGCAGGGCGCGATCTGGAAATAGCGGTCGAAGCCCGCGACCATCAGCAGCTGCTTGAACATCTGCGGCGCCTGCGGCAGCGCATAGAATTTGCCGGGATGGACGCGGCTCGGCACCAGATAGTCGCGCGCACCCTCTGGCGACGAGGCGGTGAGGATCGGGGTCTGATATTCGGTGAAGCCCTGTTCGACCATGCGGCGGCGCAGGGAGGCGATGACGTTCGCGCGCAGCAGGATATTGGCGTGCAGCCGTTCGCGGCGCAGGTCGAGGAAGCGGTATTTCAGGCGGATATCCTCGGGATATTCCTGCTCGCCCGCGACCGGCAGCGGCAGTTCGGCGGCGGCCGACTGCACCGCGACGTCGCGCGCGCGCACCTCGATCTCGCCGGTGGGCAGGTTCGCATTCACCGTATCGGCCGAGCGCGCGACGACGTCGCCGGTGACCGTGACCACGCTTTCGGCGCGCAGTCCGTCGAGCGTCGCGAAGGCCGGGTCGCTGCTGTCGGCGACGATCTGCGTCAGGCCGTAATGATCGCGCAGGTCGACGAACAACAGCCCGCCATGGTCGCGCTTGCGGTGCACCCAGCCCGACAGGCGGACGGTCTGACCGACGTCCTGGCTGCGAAGCTGGCCGCAGTTATGGGTGCGATAGGCGTGCATTTTCGTGTCTTTCAAAGGCTGGAGAGGCGCGCCCCGGAAACGCGCCGACATGGCCGCGCCTAAGGCAATGCGGCGCGCCATTTGTCAAGGGCGGGCTGGGAAATGGGTTCGGGGCGAGCGGGGATAGGAGAAAGAAAAAAGGCGCGCAGAAGCGCAGCGACCGCAGAGATTTCGGTTCACGCGGAGACGCGGAGGCGCGGAGAAAGTCGGGCCGATAGGCCCTTCCTTTTCCTGACCTCGATTTCATCGCGAAGTTGGAGAGAGAAAAGCTGCTTCGCGGCAAGCGCTGCCTCTCCGCGCCTCCGCGTCTCCGCGTGAATTTCATTCTTTCCTCCTCTGCGGTCTCTGCGCCTCTGCGCGAATCTCCACTCTCCCCGCCGCAGCGCACGAACCGCACCGCCACCAATTTTTCCTGCCCGTCGCGGAAAAGTCGCGGTATAGGCGCCCCATGCAAATCCATCCGTTGATCGAGTCCAGCGCGGCGCTCCTTGAATTTGTCGACCTCATCAAAGACAGCGATTTCATCGCGGTCGATACCGAGTTCATGCGCGAAAATACCTTCTGGCCCGAACTGTGCCTGATCCAGATCGCGGACAGCAACCATGCCGCGGCGATCGACCCGATGGCGCCGGGCATCGACCTGCAGCCGCTGCTCGACCTGCTCGTCGACAATGAGGACGTGCTCAAGGTCTTTCATGCCGGGGGGCAGGATGTCGAAATCATCTTCAACCTGACCGGCAAGACGCCGCATTCGATCTTCGACACGCAGATCGGCCAGATGGCGCTCGGTCAGGCCGAGCAGGTCGGCTATTCGAACCTGGTCGAGGCGTGGCTGGGCGTGCAGCTCGACAAGGGCGCGCGTTTCACCGACTGGAGCCGCCGGCCGCTCGACAAGCGCCAGATCGACTATGCGATCGGCGACGTCACCCATCTCGCCAAGATCTTCCCGATGATGCTGAAGAAGCTGGTGAAGACCGGCCGCGGGCACTGGCTCGACGAAGAGATGGAAAAGCTCGCCGACCCGGCGCACTACAGCGTCGATCCGGACAAGGCGTGGCTGCGGATCAAGGCGCCGACGCGCAAGCCCGAGGTGCTCGGCCGGCTCAAGGCGCTGGCGGCGTGGCGCGAGCGCGAGGCGCGGAACAAGAATTTGCCGCGCGGCCGCATCGTCAAGGACGAGACGCTCGCCGACCTCGCCGCGCATCCGCCGAAGGATCAGGATGGGCTGGGCCGAGTGCGCGGCCTGTCGGCGACGTGGAAATCGAACGATATCGGCGGGCGGCTGATGGATGCGCTCGCCGGCGCGCAGCCGCTGGCGAAGGAAGACATGCCCGACCGCGCCCCGCGCGGGCCGGGGCTGGGCAAGGAGGGCGCGCTCGTCGCCGACCTGCTCAAGCTGCTGCTTAAGATTCGCTCGCGCGAACTCAATGTCGCGGCGCGGCTGATCGCGCGCAGCGACGATCTGGAAGCGCTCGCCGCCGGGCGCCGCGACGGTATCGCGATGATGCAGGGCTGGCGCTACGAGGTGTTCGGCCAGGCGGCGCTCGATCTGGTCGAGGGACGGATGGGTTTCGCGGTGCGGGGCGGCAAGCTGGTGATGAGCGAGATCGAGCCGGCGGCCGCCGACGCCTGACGACCGAGTTTGTTCCCCGGCGAAAGCCGGGGTCCAGAAAGTGCAGCGCTACCTCGCATGGACCCCGGCTTTCGCCGGGGAACAGTTCGTCGACGTGGCATAGTTGCCAACCTTAAGCGGCGATGCGCGCTAAAGCAGCACCAGTTCGGGCTTGGCGCCCAGCGCCTGGCCCAGCGCGCGCAGGCGGCGGTCGACCGCCTCGCCCGCCAGATGATGCCAGCCGGGATCGAGGCTGAGCTGCAGCCTGCCGTCGACGAGCGCGAGCGCGCTGGCCTTCAGCGGCGCCTCGACCCCGCCCGTCAGGCGCTGCGCAAGCCGGATCGCAAGGCCCCATTGCCGCGCGCGCTCGACCCGCTCCGCCGCGACCAGGCTGTCCATCGGGGGGAAATCCTCGTCGGCGCCGCCGAATCCGGCATGGAGCGCGCGCGCGAGCAGGATGCGGCCCGGAATGTCGATGCTGCGCCAGTTGCCGTGCAGGCCGATCTCGGTGCTCCGTTCGGCGCGGAAATCGGGGTTCGCCGACCAGGCGACGTCGCTCAGCAGGCTCGCGGCGAGCCGGATGCGGGCGTCGGCGGGGGTTTCGCTCGCGAACAGCGGCGCGATCCAGTCGGCGATCGTCCGGCCGTGCGATCCGAAGCGCGCGAGGCGACGCCCCTCGAATTCGGCGGCGGCGATCAGCGGATCCTGCGCGCGCGTCGCGGGATCGAGCGCCTGATAGAGCAGGCCCTCGCGCAGCCCCGATGAGGAGACCGTCATCTGCGGCGCGTCGATGATGTCGACGAGCGTCGCCAGCAGCATCGTCGCGTCGGGCAATGCGGCGGCGCGGTTCGACGCCATGCCGGGGATCGCGCGCAATTCCTCGAAGCTCATCCGCTTCGTCGCGCGGATCAGGCGGCGCAGCGCCGTGCGCGGGATCACATGATGATCGAGCACGGGCAGCGGATAGCGCGTCAGTTCGAAATCCAGACGCGCCAGCGCGCGCCACGAACCGCCGACCAGATAGAGCGGCAGCCCGGCCATGTCGCCCGGCCAGCCCGCCGCTTTCAGCAGCCGGCGCACCGCGCGGTCGAACGCCTGCTGCCCCTGCCCGCGCAGCGCCGGCAGGCGCAGCACGCCGAGCGGAAAGGAGGCGCGGCGGCCGACCGCGCCGTCGGCGACCTCGGCCAGTTCCAGACTGCCGCCGCCGAGGTCGACGGCGATGCCGTGCGCATCGGGAATCGCCGCCAGCACGCCGCAGCCCGCCGCCTCCGCTTCCTCGGCGCCCGACAGCAAGCGGATCTCGAGCCCCGCCTCGGCCGCGCCGGCCATGAAGTCCGCGCCGTTGGTCGCGTCGCGCACCGCGGCGGTCGCGACGCATTGCAGGTCGCCCACCTCCATCTGGCGCGCGAGCAGCGCGTAGCGGCGCAGCGCGGCGAGACCGCGCGCCGCATCCTCGGGCGCGATCGCGCCGTCGATCGCCAGGCCGCGCCCGAGCCCGGCCGGCACCTTTTCGTTGAAGATCACCGCGGGCGCGCGCGCCGCCCCTTCGTAGACGACGAGGCGGACCGAGTTCGAACCGATGTCGATGACCGCAGAGCGGAGGACGGGCAAGAGGTCAGTCCCCGCGCAGATGGACGTCGAGCGTCGGGACGTCGTGGCGCTTGTGGAGCGCGGTGCCGCGCCCCGAAAGCGATGGATTGTTCATGAAATAATGATGCAGGTTGAACGGCTTGTCGCCCGGAACCAGGCGCACATAGGTGCCGTCGGGCTGAAGCACCCAGCTTTGTTCGTTGTCGATCAGGTTCGCGACCAGCACCTGGTCGAGAATCTGGTCGTGCACGGTCGGATTCTCGATCGGGATCATATATTCGACGCGCCGGTCGAAGTTGCGCGGCATCCAGTCGGCGCTGGAGATATAGAGCTTCGCGCCGCTGTGCGGCAGGCGCGCGCCGTTGGCGAAGGCCCAGATGCGACTGTGTTCGAGGAAGCGGCCGACCACCGATTTGACGCGAATCCTCTCCGACAGGCCGGGCACGCCGGGACGCAGACAGCAGATGCCGCGCACGACGAGCTCGATCGGCACGCCCGCCGCGCTCGCTTCGTAAAGCTTGTCGATGATGTCGGGATCGACGAGGCTGTTCATCTTCGCCCACAGGCCCGACGGGCGCCCCGCCTTCGCCGCCGCGATTTCCGCGTCGATCAGCTCGCTGAGGTGCCGGCGCATGTTGAGCGGCGACATCGTCACCATTTCCAGCCGCCCGGGTTCGACGTAGCCGGTGATGTAATTGAACAGCTGCGCGGCATCGCGACCGGCGCGCGGATCGGCGGTGAAGAAGCTGAGGTCGGTGTAGATGCGCGCGGTGACCGGATGATAATTGCCGGTGCCGAAGTGGCAATAGGTGCGATACCCCTGCCCTTCGCGGCGCACGACCATCGAAATCTTGGCGTGGGTCTTCCACTCGATGAAGCCGTAGACGACCTGCACCCCGGCGCGTTCGAGCTGGTTCGCCCACAGCAGGTTCTGCTCTTCGTCGAAGCGGGCCTTCAACTCGACGATCGCCGTCACCGACTTGCCCGCCTCCGCCGCCTCGATCAGCGCGCGGATGACCGGCGACTGGTTGCCGGCGCGGTAGAGCGTCTGCTTGATCGCGACGACGTCGGGGTCCGCCGCTGCTTGGCGCAGGAAGGACAGGACGACGTCAAAGCTTTCATAGGGATGGTGGACGACGATGTCCTTGCTGCGGATCGCGGCGAAGCAGTCGCCGCCATGTTCGCGGATGCGTTCGGGAAAGCGCGGCGAATAGGCCGGGAACTTGAGGTCGGGCCGGTCGATCTCGACCAGCGCGGACAGCGCCGCGAGGCCGACGAAGCCGCCGATCTTGGCGATCGTCGCCTCATGCCCCTGAATGCCGTCGCCGAGCACCGCCGCCAGTTCCTCGGTCATGTCGGCGCCGAATTCGAGCAGGATCACGCGGCCGCGGCGACGGCGACGGATCGCGGTGCGGAACAGGCGGACGAGGTCCTCAGCCTCTTCCTCTATCTCGATATCGCTGTCGCGAATGATGCGGAACACCCCGCGCGAGCGGACGGTGAAGCCGGGGAACAGCAGGTCGGCGAAGATCTTGACCAGATATTCGACCGGCACGACGGCGCTCGCCTCGCCCGGCAGCGACACGAAACGCGGCAGCGACGGCGGAATCATCACCAGTTCGCGCACCGTCTCGCCATCCGCCTTGCGCTGGAGGTCGAAGATCACGCCCAGCCCGCGATTGGGAATGAAGGGAAAAGGATGCGCCGGGTCGAGCACCTGCGGGGTCAGGATCGGGAAGATCTGGTCGATGAAATAGGGGCGCAGCGCAGCGCGCAGCGCCTCGGGGTCCGAATCGGAACCGTGGACGACGATCCCCTGTTCGGCCAGCAGCCGATGGAGAAGCTGCCATTCGCTCTGCTGCTGATCGACGAGGCGCTTCACCTCGGCCTCGATTTCGGCGAGTTGCTGCCCCGGCGAGCGGCCGTCGGCGGACGGGTCGTCGATCCCCTGAAGCTGCTGCCCCTTCAGCCCCGCAACGCGGACCATGAAGAATTCGTCGAGGTTGCTGCCGGAGATCGACAGGAAGCGCAGGCGTTCGAGCAGCGGATGCGCGGGGTTACGCGCCTCCTCCATCACCCGCCGGTTGAAGGCGAGCCACGACAGTTCGCGGTTGAAGAAGCGTTCGGGGCCGAAGCGGGGCGGCGCCGGATCGGCGTCATTTTCGGCGCGAAGAGGGCCTGCAGCTATCGACATGTGGCGTCATCCTGCCTTTCGAGCAAATCGGGATCGATCAGCCCCTGTGACAGTAATGTTTCACGCGTAAGACGAATGCCGATGCGGCGTCTTTTTTCGAGCGAGGCCGCGTCCAGCGCGGCGACGATGCGGTGGATCATCGCATAGCTGCGCTCCATCCGCGGCACGATGTAGGAGGGAACCTCGGGCGCGATCGCCAGTCCTCGCCGCGCGAACAAGGCCTCGATCAGGTCGCGCGCCAGGCAGTCGTCAGGCTCGCCGATCGTCAGAACCGGCACCGCGCGCAGCCGCGACGCGAGGTCTGGAAGCGCGATCCCCCAGTCGGCCGGCAACGCATCGGCGATGATCAGCAGCGGCGTCCCCGACGCCTGCGCCGCGTTCCAGGCGTGGAACAGCGCCTCTTCCGAAACGCTGTCGTGCCCGTCGATGACGCGGCCGCCGGTCTCGCGAGCGAACAGGCGCCCCATCAGGCTGCGGCCCGAACCGCGCGGCCCGGTGAGCACGGCGGTCCGCACCGGCCAGGTCGCGACGTGGCGCAGGTAGCGCACCGCGTCGGCATTGCTCGTCCCGACGATCAGCGGGCCGTCGTTGGCGCCGCCAGCGCTCCAGTCGAGCGGCAGCGCGATCTGTCCCGTGGATACCGCCATCAGCGGCTGATCCTGAGCTGCCCGCCGCCTTCCTGCACCTTGAAGCCGCGCGCGGCGAGCGCCGCCTTGAGCGCGCCGAGGTCGCCGCGGAAGGTCACGCGCATCACCGACGTGCCGCCGAGCGCGAGGCTGGTGGTCGAGGCCGACTGGACCCCGGCGATGGCGCCGACCGCGCGCTCGGTCGCCGAAACCGATTCGACGTCGGACGACACATATTGGACGGTGAAGCTCTGGACGCCCGCCGGCGGGGTCGCCGAAACGCTGGCGTCGGTTTCGACGGGCAGCGTGTCGTCGCCGGCCGCATCCTCGGGCAGGTCGACCTTCTCGACCGGCTTTTCGAGGACCAGATAGGTGTCGGTCCGCAGGACGCCGGCTGCCAGCGCATTGGTATAGATGGCATCCATGCGCGCGACCGCCTTTTCCATCATGTCGGGCAGCGCGGCGGGGCTCGGCCCCGTCATGGTGAAGCTGTCGATCAGCTTGTCGTCGGGGCCGAATCGCGCGGTGAAATAGCCTTTGATGGGCCCGCCGGGATAGCTGTATTCGACGCGCGCGATCGGCATCAGCACGTCGGCGGCGCCATATTGGTCGAGGATCACCCGCCACCAGACGCGCCCCCGCCGCCCCGTCTGCCCGGCGTTGAGCAGCAGCGTATCCGCGCCTGTGCCCGCGGTGCGGACATAGTCGATCGCGCTCTGCCCCGTATTATATTCGGCCCAGGCGCGCTGCCACGCGCTGCGCTGTTCGAACACCTGCGCGATGCCATCGACCGAATAGACGGGGATGACGAGCAGCGGCGGCGAGCGCAGCGTCCGGCCGCTGACACCCAATATCTGTCCCGCGCGTACGCGATCGAACTGGATACCCAGCGTGGCGACATAGCGGCGCGGCCCGATCTGTTCCTTTTCGACGACGATCGCGGTGACGATGCCGTCGAGCACCGAATCGCCGAGCGCGGGACCGTCGCTGCCGTTGATCCGGCGATAAAGCTGCTGCCACCCCTTGCGCTGTGCCTCGCGCCACCCTTTTTCGCGCGCCTCGTCGGCATTGGCGCCGACGACGTCGACGGTGATTCCGCTGGCGAGGAAATCGCCGCTGCTGTTGATCGGGGTGATGCCGCGATTGCCGCGACTGATCTGCCCCTCGACGAGGCCGGCGACCAGAATCGCCAGCAACAGCGCGGCAAACGCGGCCCAGCGCCAGTCGCGCGGCCAGGAAATCGATCGCGAAAAGCGAGGGAACGGGAGGGAAGCGGCGGAAATCATCTCTACTCTTGGTTCAACCCTCGAAGCCGTTCCGTCCTGCCGCCACCACGGCGCCGCAACGGCGATTCCAGCATGCCCTACGCGAAAGCCATGGCCAGCGACAAGGAAATCATGGCATTTGTCGCCGGGAAGAGTTAGGCGCGCGTGCCATGGATTCCAAGCATAACCAACCCGCCTCCTATACCTATGCCCAGGCCGGGGTATCGATCGAGACCGGCAACGCGCTGGTCCGTGCCATCGCTCCGCTCGCCCGTGCGACGCGCCGCCCCGGCGCCGATGCCGACCTGGGCGGCTTCGGCGGCTTCTTCGACCTCAAGGCCGCGGGTTTCAGCGATCCGCTGCTCGTCGCGGCGAACGACGGGGTGGGCACCAAGCTCAAGCTCGCGATCGAATCGGGGCGGCACGAAGGCGTCGGCATCGACCTTGTCGCGATGTGCGCGAACGACCTGATCGTGCAGGGTGCCGAGCCGCTGTTCTTTCTCGACTATTATGCGACCGGCAAGCTCGACAACGATGTCGCGACCGCGGTCGTCGCGAGCATCGCCGAAGGATGCCGGCAGGCAGGATGCGCGCTGATCGGCGGCGAGACCGCCGAGATGCCCGGCATGTATGCCGAGGGCGATTACGATCTCGCGGGTTTCTGCGTCGGCGCTGTCGAGCGCGACCAGGTACTGACCGCCGACAAGGTCGCGGCGGGCGACGTGATCCTCGGCCTTGCGTCCTCGGGCGTGCATTCGAACGGATTTTCGCTCGTGCGCCGCCTCGCCGCCGACAAGGGATGGAAGCTGGGACGCCCGGCGCTGTTCGATCATGACGTGCTGCTGATCGACGCGCTGATGGCGCCGACGCGCATCTATGTGAAGAGCCTGCTGCCGCTGGTGAAGAGCGGCAAGTTCCACGCGCTCGCGCACATTACCGGCGGCGGGCTGCTCGAGAATATCCCGCGCGTGCTGCCGAAGACGCTGCATGCGCATGTCGATGCCGATGCGTGGGATCAGCCGCGGCTGATGGCTTTCCTGCAGGCACAGGGGAATATCGAGCCCGAGGAAATGGCGCGCACCTTCAACTGCGGGATCGGCATGGCGGTGGTGGTGGCGGAAGCCGACGCCGCCGACGTGACCGCGGCGCTGGAGGCCGCGGGCGAGACGGTGCACCGGATCGGGCATATCGCCGAGGGCGAGAAGGGCTGCACCGTGTCGGGCGGGTCGGAGACGTGGAGCGCGATGGCGGCATGGTCGGCGACGCATCATGGCTGAAATCCTCCCCACGCGTGGGGAGGTGGCAGCCGCGCAGCGGCTGACGGTGGGGGCCATCGTGGCCCGCCTGCGTGGCTTGGGGACGCGAGCCCCCTCCACCGCTTCGCGGTCCCCCTCCCCGCAAGCGGGGAGGATTTGATGACGAAAGCCCGCGTCTCCGTCCTGATCTCCGGCACCGGCACCAACATGGCGGCGCTGCTCTATGCGGCCAAGGCCGAAAGCTGCCCGTTCGAGATCGTCCTCGTCGCGAGCAACAATCCCGACGCGCCGGGCCTGACGCTCGCGGCCGCCGAGGGCATCGCGACCTGGGCGCAGTCGCACAAGGGCATGGGCCGCGATGCCTTCGACGCGCTCGTCGATGCGCAGCTCCGCGCCGCGGGGTCCGACTATGTCGCGCTCGCGGGCTATATGCGCATCCTGAGCGCCGATTTCGTCGCGCGCTGGGAGGGGCGGATGCTCAATATCCATCCGAGCCTGCTTCCCAAATACAAGGGCCTCCATACGCACCAGCAGGCGATCGACGCCGGCGACAGGTTCGGCGGATGCAGCGTCCATGTCGTGACCGCGGCGCTCGACGACGGGCCGGTGCTGGCGCAGACGCCAGTCGCGATCCTGCCCGGCGATACCGCCGACAGCCTCGCCGCGCGGGTGCTGATCGCCGAGCATCAGCTCTATGCCCCGACCCTCGCCGCCTTCGTGATGCGCGAGGCGACGCCCGACTATTGGCTTGCCCGCGTGCGCGAACTGGCGATGGCGATGCCCGAGGCCGAAGAGACGCTGTCGCACGGCATGCCCTGCTTCGGTATCGTCAAGGGCAAGAAATTCGCCTGGTTCAGCCACGATCACCACGGCGACGGACGCACCGCATTGCTCGTCAAGATCAGCGGCGCCGAGGAGCAGGCGCTGCTGATCGAGCAGGACGCGGAGCGGCATTTCCGTCCCGCCTATTTCGGCGACGGCTGGATCGGCATCCGGCTCGATATGGGCGACAACGACTGGGACGACCTTGGCGCCCGGATCGCGCGAAGCTGGCGCGCGATCGCGCCGAAGAAGCTCGCCGGGCTGATGGCGGCCGCGGACGAATTCTGACGCCGGGCGGATTGCTGCTGGCCTTTTCGGCAAAAGCGGGGTGAATGAAGGGCGATGCGGTCCGACATCGCCTTCGTCCTGACGATCCTGTGGATCGCGGTCTATGCGACCGTGATCGCGCGCATCCTGCTGCGCCCGCAACGCGAGCCCGCCTCGCGCCTCGCCTGGCTGATCGCCGCGATCGCGGTCCCGGTGGTCGGCGTCGTCGCCTATCTGCTGCTCGGCGAAGCACGGATCAGCGCGAAACGGCGCGCGCGATACCGGCAGATCGAGGCGCATCTGCCGCATCCGAGCGAAAAGGCGGCAGCGCGCAGAAAGCTGGCGAAGACGCCTTATGCCGCGCCCTTCGCGCTCGCCGAGACGGTGAACGCCCTGCCCCCGACGCTGGGCAATCGCGCGCATCTTGCCGCCGACGGCAATACGGCGATCCGCGAGATGGTCGCCGACATCGACGCGGCGAAATCGACCGTTCACCTGTGTTTCTATATCTGGCTCGCCGACAACAACGGCTTTCGCATCAAGGATGCGCTGATCCGCGCCGCGCAGCGCGGGGTGAAGGTGCGCGTGCTGGCCGACGCGCTCGGCTCGCGCGGTTTCATCCGATCGGCGCACTGGATCGCGCTGCGCAACGCCGGGGTCGACGCGCGGATCGCGCTGCCGATCGGCGGGCTGGTCTGGACGCTGATCCGCGGCCGCTTCGACCTGCGCAACCACCGCAAGCAGCTCATCGTCGACAACCGCATCGCCTGGTGCGGCAGCCAGAACCTCGCCGACCCCGAGTTCCGCATCAAGTCGCGCTATGCGCCGTGGGTCGACATCATGACGCGATGGGAAGGGCCGGTCGTGCGCGACTGCCAGTTCGTCTTCGCCGCCGACTGGGAATCGGAGCACGGCGACGACATCAGCGACCTGCTGGGCGATGCGGCCGAGCCGCCCCCCGCCGCCGATCCCGGGATCGCGGCGCAGGTGATCGGCACCGGCCCCAACCTGCCCTATCCCGCGATGACCGCCTGCTTCACCTCGCTGATCCACGCCGCGCGGCGCGAACTGGTGATCACCACCCCCTATTTCGTGCCCGACGAACAGTTGATCTGCGCGCTGCTCGACACCGCGCGGCGCGGGGTCGCGACGACGATGATCCTGCCCCGCCGTAACGACAGCCGGATCGTCGCCAATACCAGCCGCAGCTATTACGAGCCGCTGATCGCGGCGGGCGTGCGCCTTTACGAATTCGGCCCGGGCCTGCTCCACGCCAAGACGATGGTCGTCGATGGCGAGGTGGTGCTGATCGGGTCGGCGAATCTCGACCGGCGCAGCTTCGAACTCAACTTCGAGAATAATATCCTGTTCGCCGACCAGCATTTCGCCGCCGATATCCGCGCCCGGCAGGATGCCTATCTGGCGCAGTCGACCCCGGTCACGGCGGCGACCATCGCGAATGTCGGCACGGTGCGCCGCCTGTGGCAGAATCTGGTCGCGACGCTCAGCCCGCTGCTGTGACGCGTAAGGAAAAGGCCGCCGGATCGCTCCGGCGGCCTTGTCGGATGTCGCTGAAGGCCTCGCTCAGCCGACGATTTCTTCGGGCTTGAAGAAGAAGGCGATCTCGATCGCCGCATTCTCGTCGCTGTCGCTGCCGTGGACCGAGTTCGCCTCGATGCTCTCGGCAAAGCTCTTGCGGATCGTACCTTCGGCGGCGTCGGCCGGGTTGGTCGCGCCCATGATGTCGCGGTTGCGCTTCACGGCGTCCTCGCCCTCGAGCACCTGCACGACGACCGGACCAGAGGTCATGAAGGCGACCAGATCGCCGAAGAAGGGGCGTTCCTTGTGGACCGCGTAGAAGCCCTCGGCCTGCTCGCGGGTCATGTGGATGCGCTTCGATGCGACGACGCGCAGCCCGGCGTCTTCGAGCGCCTTGGTGACGGCGCCGGTCAGGTTGCGACGCGTCGCGTCGGGCTTGATGATCGAAAAGGTGCGGGTGACCGCCATGGGGAAAGCTCCTGCCTTGCTGTGTCTGGAATGCGCGCGCCTCTAGCCGCGCTTTTGCCGCACCGCAAGAAAAGAGCGAAAGCCGCGCGAGCCGCGGCGATCAGCCGCCGGTGCTATAGGTGACGGTGCCGTTGACCATATCGCCCGCCTGGGTCGCCGTGACCTGGATCCCCGTCTTGTCCGCGCCTTCCTTTTCCGCGCCCAGCATCAGCGTGTCGCCCGCCTTGACCTCGGCCGTCACCTTCATGCCGGCGCCCTCGGCCTGTTTGCGGAAATGGGCGATGACGTCGGCGGCCTTCGCCTTCGCCTCGAAGCTCGCCATGCCGCCGTCGCCGTCCTTGCCCGAGGCGGCGAAGCCCCCGGTCATCTTCGCACCCGGAAAGGGCGCGATGCCCGCCGGCAGCTTCGCATTGGCGGCGCCGCCGCCGAAACGCATCTCGCCGTCCTCGGTCCTGATGCTGATATTGCCCTCTTCGCCGTCGGCGCTGCTGGTGATCTTGTAGTCGGTCTTTTCGCCGGTCTCGGGATCGGTGACGGTGCCGCTAGCGACCTCGGTCTCGGACTTCGATCCGCAACCCGCCACGAGCAACGCAGCGGCAGCCGCGACACCGAGGGGAAGCGAAGAGAAAAGGCGCGTCGTCATCATGATCCTCCTGCTGGCCGGCAGGCTATCGGACGGATTCCCGCCTGTCACCCCCGGTCGATCGTGACAGACCCTGACGAGCGCGGCGCAGCGTGTCGGTGATGGCCGTCACACGACGGGTCAGGGTCCCTCGGACCAGCGCCCGCGCTCGTCCTGCTTCCAGAAATGAAGCTCCACGCCATCGGCCTTGCCCAGCGCGCGCCACGTCGCGCGGGCATCGTCGATCCGGCTGTTGTCGAACAGCAGGAACACGCGGTCGAAGCCGAGCGCCTCGTCGCGCCACGCGCCATCGGCAAGCGCGACGAGCCGCGCCCCGTTCGCGGGCGCCGTATCGAGCGTCCCCGCCAGCAGGATCGGCTCGATCGCCTCGTCGGGCGATCCGGCGGCGCCGTGCGGCAGGAAGCTCGCTGGCTGGAGCGTCCACAGCGCTTCGTCGATCGCCTGCCGCTGCATCGCCGACGCGGCGACCACCAGCAGCCGGTCGCCGCCGTCCAGGATGCGCGCCGCGATCGCGGGAAGCACCCGCTCGACCGGATCGCGGATCAGCCGATAGAAATCGACGCGGGCCACCTCGGGCTTCAGCCCTCGTGATTGTCGGCGATATAGCGGTCGAGCAGCCGCACACCGTAGCCGGTCGCGCCCTTCGCCCACACCGGGCCGTCCTTGTCGGCCCACGCCATGCCCGCGATGTCGAGATGCGCCCAGGCGACGCCTTCGCCGACGAAGCGCTTGAGGAACTGCGCCGCGGTGATCGACCCGGCCTCGCGCGGGCCGATGTTCTTCATGTCGGCGATCGGGCTGTCGAGCAGCTTGTCGTAGGCCGGCGACAGCGGGAAGCGCCACAGCTTGTTGCCGCTCGCTTCGCCCGCTTCGATCAGTTTCGCCGCCAGATCGTCGTCGTTCGCGAACATCCCGGCATATTCATGGCCGAGCGCGATCACCATCGCACCGGTCAGCGTCGCGAGGTCGACGATCACCTTGGGCGAACAGGCCTGTTGGACCCAGGCGATCGCGTCGCACAGCACGAGGCGGCCTTCGGCGTCGGTGTTGAGCACCTCGACCGTCTGGCCCGACAGGGTGGTGACGATATCGCCGGGCCGCTGCGCGTTGCCGTCGGGCATATTTTCGACCAGCCCGATGACGCCGACGACGTTCGCCTTCGCCTTGCGCCCGGCGATCGCCTTCATCGCGCCCGCGACCGCGCCGCCGCCGCCCATGTCCCATTTCATCATGTCCATGCCGGGACCGGGCTTCAGGCTGATGCCGCCGGTGTCGAAGGTGACGCCCTTGCCGACGAAGGCGACCGGCGCATCGCCGGAATTGCCGCCGTTCCAGCGCATCACCAAGAGCCGTGGCGGACGCGTCGAGCCCTGCGCGACGCCGAGCAGCGCACCCATGCCGAGCGCCTTCATCTGCCGTTCGTCGAGCACCTCGATCTCGACGCCGAGGTCGGAGAGATGCCGGCAACGCTCGACGAAGCTTTCGGGATAGAGAATGTTGGGCGGCTCGGCGACGAGCGTCTGGGTCAGCGCGACGCCGTCGGCGACCGCCGACTGGCGCCCCCAGCGCGCCGACAGGTCGCCGGCGGGCGACGCGATGACGACCTTCTGCAGGCTGGGCTTCGCGGTGTCGGCCAGCCGGGTACGATAGGTGTCGATCCGCCAGTTGCGCAGCTTCACGCCCATCGCGAAGGCGAGAATGTCCTCCTCGTCGCTCTGCCCGGCGCTCGCGAAATCGACATGCACCGTCCCGACGCCGCTCGTCTGCAACCGTGCGGTGAGCGCCGCGCCGCCGCGTTCGAGGTCGTGCGTCGTTCCTTCGCCGATGCCGACGAGCAGCAACCGCCTTGCCTGATCGCCGTCGATCGCCGCGGTCTCCGCCACCGTGCCCGCCGCGCCGTCGAACCGCGTCTGAGCCGCGAGCGCCCCGAGCAGCGCACCGAGCGCGGAAGCGCCCCCTTTGCGGACCGGAAAGGCGACAACGTCGGCGGACGCAGCGATTTGCGCGACAAACTGAATGTCCATGGACCTACTTTCTTATGCGACGATTGATTGGAACGTGCCGGACCGATAGGGGTTTCGCCTGCGAGTTGCAAAAACAAAGCAGCCGATCCAGTCCGGGCGGACGCTAGCGAGATGTGGGACAAAGGGATTCGATGAACTGGGCTTTGTTCCGACCGACGACGGGTGTGCGGGCCTTCGGGCTGGCGACCGCGAGCGGCCTTGCCCTGTTCGCAAGCCAGGCGTTCGCGCAGCAGGCGCGCGAGGCACTGTCCGCCGCCGCGCAGGACGAACCCGACCTCCAGACTCCCGTGGTGTCGCCCGTCACGACCGACGCGCCCGATCCGGCGGATGAGCAGCAGATCGGCTTTGCCGCCGACAATCTGAACTACAACACCGACAGCGAAATCGTCGTCGCCGAGGGCAATGTCGCGATGAACCGCGACACCATATCGATGCGCGCCGACAAGGTGACGTGGAACCGCAAGACCGGCGAGGTCGTCGCCGAGGGCGACGTGGCGATCAAGAATCCCGAAGGCGACACCGCCTATGGCGACCGCATCGTCCTGACCGACAGCCTGCGCGACGGGGTGGTCGAGAATCTGCTGGTCGTGCTCGACAACGGCGCGCGGCTTGCGGCGGTGAAGGGCACCCGCTTCGACAACGGCAATATCGAGCTGGAAAACGCCGCCTATACGCCCTGCCCGGTCGAGGACGCCGCCGGTTGCCCGAAAAAGCCGAGCTGGCAGATTCGCGCCGTGCGCGTGCTGTACGACCGCACGAAGAACAAGGTGCGCTACAAGGGCGCGCGGGTCGAGATCTTCGGCCTGCCGCTGATCCCCCTGCCCGGATTGAGCCATCCGGCGAACAGCGAGGCGGGCAGCGGCATCCTGGTCCCCGAGGTGCGGGTCGACCGGACCAACGGGTTCGAATTCGCCCTGCCCTATTACCTGCGCCTCGCGCCCGACCGCGACCTGACGATCACGCCGCACCTCTATACCGGCGCCGCGCCGATGCTGGAGGGCGAGTTTCGCGCGCTGACCGATATCGGCTCGTTCCGCATCAACGGCTATGCGACCCACAGTTCGGTGGTACCGCTCGTCGGCGCGCCGACGCGTTCGACCAAGGAATTCCGCGGCTATCTGGAAAGCGCGGGCAAGTTCCAGTTCGACCCGCGCTGGAGCCTCACCTATTCGGGCCGCATCGCGAGCGACCGCACCTTCATGCGGCGCTATGACATCAGCCGCGACGACCGGCTGCGCTCGACCTTCGAGGTCGAACGGATCGGCGGGCAAAGCTATCTGTCGATCGCGGGCTGGGCGACGCAGACGCTGCGCGTCAACGACGTGCAAGGGCAGCAGCCGGTCGCGCTGCCGATCATCGACTATCGCCAGCGGCTCGACGATCCGTGGCTCGGCGGGCAGTTCGAGCTGCAACTGAACACGCTTGCGATCGGGCGGACGGCCGGACAGGACACGCAGCGCGCCTTCGCCGGCGCGCGCTGGGATCTGCGCGGCCTGACGGGGCTGGGGCAGGAAATCGCGCTGACCGCCATGGTGCGCGGCGATATTTATCACAGCGACGAGAATCTGCTCACCGCCATTCCCGGCTATCGCGGCAAGTCGGGCTGGCAGGGGCGCGGCATCGCCGCGATCGCCGCCGACATGCGCTGGCCCTTCATCGGCGAGCTGCTGGGCGGTACGCAAACGCTGACCCCGCGCATACAGGTCGTGGCGACCCCGCCGCTCAAGAACCTCGACATCCCGAACGAGGATTCGCGCGCCTTCGACCTGGAGGACAGCAATCTCTTCGCGATCAACCGCTTCAACGGCTACGACCGGTTCGAGGACGGCGCGCGCATCACTTATGGCTTCGAATGGAATTACAGCCGTCCCGGTTTCAACATCAACACGGTGATCGGCCAGAGCTATCGCCTTTCCGACAAGCCCAGCCTGTTTCCGAACGGCACCGGCCTGACCAACCGCACCTCGGACATCGTCGGGCGGACGACCGTCGCCTATCGGGATTTCCTGCGCCTCACGCATCGCTTCCGGCTCGACAAGGACAATCTGGCGGTGCGGCGCAACGAGTTCGACGCAACGATCGGCAGCCAGTCGACCTATGCCGTGCTCGGCTATTCGCGGCTCAACCGCGACATCCTGCTGCTCGGCGAGGATCTGCAGGACCGCGAGGAGGTGCGCGCCGGCGGCCGCGTCGCGGTCGCCCGCAACTGGTCGCTCTTCGGTTCGGCGATCGTCGACCTTACCGGCAAGAAAGACGACCCGAGCGCCACTTCCGACGGGTGGGAGCCGATTCGACACCGGCTCGGCATCGCCTATGACGACGATTGCCTGTCGATCGCGCTGACCTGGCGCCGCGACTATATCGACACTGGCGACGCGCGCCGCGGCAACAGCTTTTCCTTCCGTATCGCGTTCCGCAACCTCGGTTTCTAGGCGCGGTCCGCTCAGCTTGCGTTCAGCGACGCGCGCCTATCCGAAAGGCGAACGGGTCCGAACGGCCGATTGCGCTGGACCAGCAGGCATTCCGGCTGATACGGAGCGTCGCGATATTTCTCGAATAGGGTGAAGATGACCAGATTTTCGACCATGATCGGCCTGCTTGCCGTCGCGGCCGCAGGTATGACGCCGGTGCTGGCGCAGACCGTTTCGGACGATGAGACGCCGACCACCAGCCTCAACATCCCCGGCAACGTCCAGCTCTATGGCGATGCCAAGCCCAACGTCTATCGTCCCTCGGCGACAGTGAACGGCGAGATCATCACATCGACCGACATCGAGCAGCGGCTGGCGCTGATCCGCATCGCCAACAGCGACATGGTGCTGCCGCCCGAGGAAGAGCAGCGGCTGCGCCAGCAGATATTCAGCAACCTGATCGATGAAAAGCTTCAGATTCAGGAAGCGCGCGCCGCCGATATCACGATCGACGAGGCGATGATCGATCAGCAGTTCGCCCAGCTCGCGGCGCGCTTCCGGCAGACGCCCGATCAGTTCGCCGAATATCTGAAGTCCAAGGGATCGTCGGCGAGCGCGGTGAAGCAGCAGATCCGGGGCGAGTTCGCCTGGGACCGGTTGCTCGCGCGCAACGTCCAGTCGACGACCAACGTGTCGACCGAAGAGGTCGAAGCGGTGGTCAAGCGGCTCAACGAGGCCAAGGGACAGGACGAATTCCACCTTGGCGAAATCTATCTGTCGGCGACGCCCGAGAATGCCGCGGCGGTCGCAGATAATGCGCGCAAGATCATGGAGGCGCTGCGTAGCGGCGGGTCGTTCGCGGCCTATGCGCGGCAATTCTCCGAAGCATCGACCGCCGTCGTCGGGGGCGATCTCGGCTGGGTCCGGCCGGGCCAGCTCCCTCCCTCGATGGCGCAGGCTGCGGCGCAGATGGAGCCCGGACAGTTCGTCGGCCCGATCGAGGTGCCCGGCGGCATGTCGATCCTGCTGATGGTCGACCGGCGCCAGGTGCTGACCGCCGATCCGCGCGATGCGGTGCTCAGCCTCAAGCAGATTTCACTCAACTTCGCGCCGGGCACGACGCCGGCGCAGGCAAGCGAACTGGCCGGCAAGTTCACCGAAGCGACGAAGACCATCGCCGGCTGCGGCGCCGCCGATGCCGTGGCGCAGAGCCTTGGCGCCTCGGTGGTGGCGCGCGACATCCTGATGCGCCAGCTTCCGGCACCGCTGCAGGCGACGATGATGGACCTGCAGGTCGGCCAGACCTCACAACCATTCGGCGCGGTCGACGAGGGGATCAGCGTCCTCGTGCTGTGCGGGCGCGATATGCCGCAAAGCGCGTCGGCCCCCGATCTGCAGCAGATCGAGCAGCGTCTGCTCGACGAAAAAGTGAACAAGCGCGCCCAGCGCTATCTGCGCGACCTGCGCCGGGATGCCGTGATCGAATATAGCTGATGACCGTCGTCCCTCATCGACCGCCGATCGCCGTCACCATGGGTGATCCGGCGGGCGTCGGTCCTGAAGTCGTGGCGCGCGCCTGGGTGGCGCGCCGCGAGCATAGCCTGCCCCCCTTCGTCGCCATCGGCGATGCGGCCGCGATCGCCGCCGTGTGGGACGGCCCCGTCGCGCGCGTCGGCGACATGGCCGAAGTGGTCGCCGCCTTCGCCGAGGCGTTGCCTGTCTGGCACCTCGAGGACAGCGGCGCGCTGACTCCCGGCGAACCGACCGCGGCGGGCGCCACCTGCGCACTCCATGCGCTCGAAACCGGCATCGGGTTGACCCGGACCCCGGCTGCATCGGCGCTCGTCACCGGTCCGGTGTCCAAGCATGCGCTGCAAAGCATCGGCTACACCCACCCCGGCCAGACCGAGTTCATCGCCGAACGCTGCGGCGTCACTGCGACCAACGCGGTGATGATGCTGGCGGGCCCGGCGTTGCGCGTCGTGCCGCTGACCGTGCATATCCCGCTCGCCGAGGTGCCCGAACGGCTGACGAGCGACCTGATCGTCGCCAAGGCGCGGATCGTCGCGCGCGGGCTGAAGCGCGACTTCGGGATCGCGCACCCGCGCCTCGCCATCGCCGGCGTCAATCCGCATGCGGGCGAAAGCGGCCGGCTCGGCGACGAGGAGACCCGGATCATCGTGCCCGCATTGGCGGCACTGGCCGAGGATGGGCTCGCTATCGACGGACCGCTCGCCGCCGACGCGCTGTTCGCGCCCGGCATCCGCGACCGCTATGACGCACTGCTATGCGCGTATCACGACCAGGCGCTGGCGCCGTTCAAGGCGCTGCATTTCCACGACGGCGTCAACCTGACGCTGGGGTTGCCGATCGTGCGCACCTCGCCCGACCATGGCACCGCCTTCAACATCGCCGGAACCGGCCAGGCCGATCCGGGACCGACGATCGCCGCAATCGCGATGGCGGCGCGCATGGCCGCGATGCGCGAGGCCGGCTGCGCAGCCGCGAAGTGACGCAGGACCCGTCGCGCCCGCTGCCGCCGCTGCGCGAGACGGTTCGCGCGCACGGCCTGTCGGCGAGCAAGGCGCTGGGGCAGAATTTCCTGTTCGACGAGCAGTTGCTCGACCGGATCGCGGCGCTGCCCGGAGACCTCGCGGGCGCCACGGTGTTCGAGGTCGGTCCCGGCCCCGGCGGCCTGACGCGCGCGCTGCTGCGCGCCGGCGCGCGCGTGATCGCGGTCGAGCGCGACGCACGCTGCCTGCCGCTGCTCGGCGAATTGTCCGAAGCTTTCGACGGACGCCTGACGGTGATTTCGGACGATGCGATGGCGATCGACGCCGACGCGCTGGCGGGCGGCCCATACCATATCGTCGCCAACCTGCCGTATAACGTCGGGACCGCGCTGTTCACTCGCTGGCTGGAGCCGCCCGCGTGGCCGCCGCTGTGGCCATCGCTGACGCTGATGTTCCAACTGGAAGTCGCCGAGCGCATCGTCGCGCCGGTCGGCACCGGCGCCTATGGCCGCCTAGCCGTTCTCTCCCAGTGGCGATCGAACGCGCGGATCGCGATGAAGGTCCACCGATCGGCCTTCACCCCGCCGCCCAAGGTGATGTCGGCGATCGTCCACCTCACCCCCAGCGACCAACCCGAGGGCGTCGACCCGGCGCTGCTGTCGAAACTGACCGAAAAAGGCTTCGGCCAGCGCCGCAAGATGCTGCGGCAGAGCCTCAAAGGCCTGCCGGGCGCGGTCGAGGCACTCGAACGCATCGGGATCGATCCGACGCGGCGCGCCGAAACGGTGAGTGTCGCCGAATGGGTTGTGCTGGCGCGGGTGCTGGGCGGACGGTCGACCTAATTCTGTCCGCTCGGCGGGTTCGCCGTCGTCACCACCGGCTTGGGTGCGATCGCTTCGGCCGCGACGACGCGCTTCGACGCGCCGGCGTCGATCGCCTTTTCGAGCGCTGCGACCTGCGGGCATGCGTCCGAACAGACGCGGCGCGCGTCGGCAAGTTTCTCGCGCGCCAGTTCGAGCGCGCCCTTGTCGGCAAGCGCCTCGCCCTGCCCGGCCAGCGCGACGACATCATTGGGTTCGAGCAGCAACGCCTCGCGATACAGTGCGATCGCCTTGCCCGGCAGCCCCTGCGCGCGCGCCACCTGCGCGAGCGCGATGATCGCCGAGCGGTTGCGCGGATCGGCGGCGAGCGCCGATTCATAATAGTCGATCGCGCCATCGAGATTGCCCGCGCGCTGCGCATTCTCGCCCTCATGCTGGAGGGCGACCGAGCGCGGGAGAATGTCATTGTCGGCGCGCTGCGCGTCGGATGCGGTGGGCAGGCTGGCCAGTAC
This sequence comes from Sphingopyxis granuli NBRC 100800, assembly GCF_001591045.1. Lineage (GTDB taxonomy): Bacteria > Pseudomonadota > Alphaproteobacteria > Sphingomonadales > Sphingomonadaceae > Sphingopyxis > Sphingopyxis granuli. The sequence goes on from NZ_BCUA01000023.1 coordinate 24,972, forward strand.
AAGCCCGGCGCCGAGAGCCAGAAAACTGACGCGCATTGCATTCTCCCATCTTCGCATCCGCGGCGAGCCTAACATGGCGCCGTCAGCCGTGCGAGGAAAAAGCCGTCGCAGCGGTCGTGCGCCGGCGTAAGCAGGAACCCCCTGCCCGCCGCGCGCCCGATGCCCGCGGGCAGATAGCCGCCGTCGGCTGTCCAGCCGGGATGCCGGTCGAGAAATTCGTCCACCTGAGCCCGCCCCTCGCGCGCGATGATCGAGCAGACAGCATAAAGAAGTTTGCCCCCCGGCGCCACCAGTTCGGCGCCGAGCGCGATCAGTTTCGCCTGGTCGGCGAGATGACGGTCGAGCCGCGAGGGGGTGAGGCGCCAGCGCAATTCAGGGCTGCGGCGCCATGTACCGCTGCCCGAACAGGGTGCATCGACGAAGACGCGGTCGGCCCGACCGCGCCAGTCGGCGAGCACGTCCATCTCCTTGCCCGGGTCGAGCAGCCGCGTTTCGATCCGCGTCGCCCCCGCGCGCTCGGCGCGCGGGGCAAGCTGGCGCAGCCGCGCGCGATTGGTGTCGCAGGCAAGGATATCGGCCGCGTCGCCGGTACAGGAAGCAATGGCGAGCGTCTTGCCGCCGCCCCCCGCGCACAGGTCGACGATCCGCATCCCCGCCGCGGCATCGAGCGCCGCCGCGGCATATTGGCTGGCGGCGTCCTGCACCTCGAACAGCCCTTCGCCATAGGCGGGATGCTGCGCGGCGGCGGTTTCGGGGGGTAAGCGCCAGCCGTCGGGCGCGCCCGCGATCGGCTCGCCCTCAGGAAAGAGTTTGGCCAGCCCGTCGCGCGTCGCCTTGAGGCGATTGACCCGCAAGTCGAGCGCGGCGCGTTCGAGCATCGCTCCGCCTTCCCCTGCGCCGACGAGCGGATCGAACAGGTCGATCAGCGCCGGCGCCGCCAGGCCGGTTTCGGCGCGCGGATCGGCATCGGAGATCGGTTTGGGGCCATAGGGCGAGCCGTCGAACAGCGCCGCAAGCTCGGGATCGCTGTCGGCAAGCGCCAGCATCGCGGCACGCCCCGATGGCGGCGCCGAACGCACCGCGCGGATCGCGTCGTAAACGAGGGCACGGATCGCGCGGCGGTCCTTCGATCCCGCATAGCGCCGCGCGCGCATCGCCTCGGCAATCAGGGCATCGGCGGGCGGGCCGCCGTCGCGCGCCGATGCCGCGATGGCGTCGAGAATCTCGATCGCGGTCTGGAGGCGGGCTGCGGGAGTCACGGCGTCAACCTTCCCTCGTCATTGCAACCCGGCGAAAGTCGGGGAAAGCAATCTCCAGCTGGCGGTATGGTATGACGGTGGCCGGAGATTGCTTCGTCGCCACGCTCCTCGCAATGACGACCTCTCAGCCTGCCGGATAGTTGGGCGCCTCGCGGGTGATCGAAACGTCGTGGACATGGCTTTCGCGAAGGCCGGCGTTGGTGATGCGCACGAATTTCGCGCGCTCACGCAGATCCTTGAGGGTGCGGCTGCCGGTATAGCCCATCGCGGCCTTCACCCCGCCGACGAGCTGGTGGATCACATCCTTCGCGGGACCCTTGAACGGCACCTGACCCTCGATGCCTTCGGGGACCAGCTTCATCTGGTCCTTGATATCCTGCTGGAAATAGCGGTCGGCCGAACCGCGCGCCATCGCACCGACGCTGCCCATGCCGCGATAGCTCTTGTAGGTGCGCCCCTGGTAGAGGAAGGTTTCGCCCGGCGCCTCGGCCGTGCCGGCGAGCAGCGATCCGACCATCACGCTCGACGCCCCCGCCGCCAGCGCCTTGGCGATGTCGCCCGAGGTTCGCAGGCCACCGTCGGCGATGACCGGAACATTATGCTTCGCCGCTTCCTCGACACTGTCGAGGATCGCGGTCAATTGCGGCACGCCGACGCCGGCGACGATCCGCGTCGTGCAGATCGAGCCCGGGCCGATGCCGACCTTGACCCCGTCGGCGCCGGCATCGATCAGCGCGCGGGTCGCGTCGCCGGTCGCGACATTGCCCGCAAGAATCTGCACCCGGTTCGACAGTTTCTTGATCTTCTCGACCGTCGCGCCGACCATGCGGCTGTGGCCGTGCGCCGTGTCGACGACGATCAGGTCGCATTCGGCGTCGATCAGCGCCGCGGCGCGCTCGACCCCCGAATCGCCGGTGTTGGTGGCCGCCGCGACGCGCAGCCGGCCAGCGGCATCCTTGGTCGCGTCGGGGAAGGTCACCGCCTTTTCCATGTCCTTGACGGTGATCAGCCCGATGCAGCGATAGTCGCCGTCAACGACGAGCAGCTTTTCGATGCGGCGTTGGTGGAGTAGTTTGCGTGCTTCCTCCTGGCTGACGCCCGGACGCACGGTGGCGAGGTTGTCGGCGGTCATCAGTTCGCGCACTGGCTGGCCGGGGTTGTCGGCGAAGCGCACGTCGCGGTGGGTCAGGATGCCGACGAGCTTGCCGCCCGGTTCGACCACCGGAATGCCCGAAATGCGATGCTGCTCCATCAGCGCGATCGCATAGGACAGCGGCGCGTCGGGGGTGATGGTGATCGGGTTGACGATCATCCCGCTTTCATAGCGCTTGACCTGGCGGACGGCGGCCGCCTGTTCCTCGACCGTCAGGTTGCGGTGGAGCACGCCGATGCCGCCGATCTGCGCCATCAGGATCGCCATGTCGGCTTCGGTCACCGTGTCCATCGCCGAGGAGAGGATCGGGATGTTGAGCCCGATCTCGCGGGTGAGCCGGGTCGAGAGATTGGCTTCGGACGGCAACATGTCCGAGGGGCCGGGGACCAGCAACACGTCGTCGAAGGTCAGGCCGGTGATGATTTCCATGGGTTGCCACTTTCTGGTGCGGGCGGCGTCTGCCCCCCGGGCCGGGAAGCGGCGCGCGCGATTCGTTCGGTGGCGGCCCATGTAACCAGTCAGGCCGATCCGCGCCAGTGGGGGGCGCACGAATATTTCAAGGGCGCGTCGAATGCGCGGACGGCGCGCCGCACCGGCGCGGGCTTGCGGGGCTTTCGCGGCGCGGCTAGGCGGGTCGGCGTGATCGACGCCGGCTCCTCCGCTCCTTCCCCCTCCCCTTCCCCCTCGTCCTCCGCGCTCGCTCCGTTCCGGTTTCCCGCCTTCCGCGCGATCTGGATCGCCAACCTCGCGTCGAACATGGGGTCGATGATCCAGTCGGTCGCCGCCGCCTGGCTGATGACCGAGCTGACGCCGTCGCATCAGTTCGTCGCGCTGGTGCAGGCGAGCGCGTCGATCCCGATCATGCTGCTCGGCATCTTCGCGGGCGCGATCGCCGACAATTTCGACCGCCGCCGCGTGATGCTCGCGGCGCAGAGCGCGATGCTGGTCGTCTCGGCGGCGCTGACCGTGACGACTTGGGTCGGCGCGATGAGCCCGGTGCTGCTGCTGTGCTTCACCCTCGCGGTCGGCTGCGGCACCGCGCTCAACGCACCGGCGTGGCAGGCCTCCGTCCGGCTTCAGGTCGGGCACGAGCATCTGCCGCAGGCGATCGCGCTCAACACCATCGCCTTCAACCTCGCGCGCAGCGTCGGGCCGGCGCTCGGCGGCCTGCTGATCTCGCTGACCGGCCCCGCCCCCGCCTTCGCGCTCAACGCGCTCAGCTATGTCGCGCTGATCCTCGTGCTGCTGCGCTGGCGCCCGACCATCACCCCGCCCAAGCGCACGCCGATCCTCGCCGCGATCGCCACCGGCATGCGCTTCTGCGCGCAGTCGGACCCGCTGCGCCGCATATTGGCGCGCGGACTCGTCTTCGGGCTGGGCGCGGCGAGTTTCCAGGCGCTGCTGCCGTCGCTGGTGCGCGACCGGCTGCACGGGACGGAGATCGTCTATGGCCTGTGCCTCGCCGCCTTCGGCGCGGGGTCGATCTGCGCCGCGCTGGGGATCGGCGCGATGCGGCGGCGCTGGGGGAGCGAGACGGTGGTCGGCGCCTCGGCACTGATCTTCGCCGCCGCGCTGATCCCGGTCGCGGTGACGCGCAGCCTGCCGCTCATCCTCCTCGCCTCGTTCGTCACGGGGGCGATGTGGGTATCGACGCTGACGACGCTCAACGTCGCGATGCAGCTTCGCTCGCCCGAATCGATCCTCGGGCGCTGCCTGTCGATCTATCAGGCGGTGACGTTCGGCGGGATGGCGCTGGGCGCCTATCTGCTCGGGCTGGTCGCCGACCTGTGGTCGCTGCCGGTGGCGCTGTTCGCCGCGGCGGCATGGCTGGCGCTGTCGGCGCCGGCGCTGCGCATCTTCGCGCCGATGCCGGGGCGCAACGAGGGGCGGGTGCTGCCCTGAGGCAGGGAGCCATTCAGGGCACCGAACCCTTATCTTCCCATTCGTGTCGAGCGAAGTCGAGACACCCCTCCGCATAGCGCAAGGTCGATGGGTGTCTCAACTTCGCTCGACACGAACGGAATGGAGATGGTGTCGACCGGAATGGAGATGGTGTCGACTTACGCAAACCGCCGCAGCGGCGCCTCCTTACCCCTGCGCGGCCTTCCAGTCGCGCTTGATCTTCTTGGCGAGGCTCCATTTGTGGACCTCGGTCGGGCCGTCGTAGATGCGGAAGGCGCGGACCTCGCGGAACACCTGCTCGACGATCGTCTTGTCGGTGACGCCGGTGCCGCCCATCACCTGGACGCAGCGGTCGGCGATGCGCATCAGCGCCTCCGACACAGCGACCTTCGCCATCGAGCTTTCGGTCGTGCCGAGCGAGCCGGTGTCGAGCACCTCGGCGCACCAGCGGATCATCAGTTCGGCCTGCTTGAGGTCGATCAGATTCTCTGCGAGCATGAAGCCGACCCCCTCATGCTCGATCAGCGGCTTGCCGAAGGCCATGCGGCGATTGGCATAGTCGCTCGCGATCTCGTGCGCGCGCTGGCAGGCGCCGTGCCAGCGCATGCAGTGCGACAGGCGCGCCGGCGACAGGCGAACCTGCGCATATTTGAACCCCTCGCCCGCCTCGCCCAGCATCTGGTCGGCGGGAACGCGCAGATTGTCGATCGTCACCGTCGCGTGGCCGCCGGGCATCGAGCTGTCGATCGTGTTCGGAACATGGTCGATGCGGATCGCCGGGTCGGGCAGATCGACGAGGAACATGCACGCGCCGCCGCCCTGCGCGACATCCTCCGCCTTTGCCATCACGATGCCGACCTTCGCACCGTCGGCGCCGGTGATGAACGCCTTGCGGCCGTTGATGACCCAATGATTGCCGTCCATCCGGCAACTCGTCTTCATCATCGAGGGATCGGACCCCGCGCCGCCCTCGTCGGCCGGTTCGGTCATGAAGAAGGCCGAGCGCGCGCGGCCTTCGACCAGCGGTTTCAGGAAGCGTTCCTTGAGTTCGGGACTGCCGACCTTACCGAGCAGATACATGTTGCCTTCGTCGGGCGCGCCGGTGTTGCACGCCAGCGGGCCGAGCGGCGACAGACCGGTCTTTTGCAGCACCCACGCCGTCTCGACCTGCGTCAGATGGTCGCCGTCGGCCAGGATATGCGGCGTGAGCACGCCCGCGGCGCGCGCCTTTTCCTTGAGTTCCGCGACCAGTTCGTCGGTCGGCGCACCGTGATGATCGCGCCGCGCGTCGCTTTCATAGGGGGCGACGACGTCGCGAACGAACGCCTCCACCCGCTCACCGATCTCCCGCGCCCGTTCCGATACGCCCATCACCTGCTCTCCTGATCGAATCCTGCCCTGCCCATGCGCGATCGGATCCGGCATGGCAATCGGTCGCGGGGCCCATATGGTTAGACTGCTAACTTTTACCGCCCGAGGCCGGCCGCGCCTATCGTATCTGCCGCTTCTCCAGCTTCCGGGCGAGCGTGCGGCGGTGCATGCCGAGCCGCCGCGCGGTTTCGGAGATGTTGAAGCCGGTCTCGACGAGCGTCTGGTGGATATGCTCCCACTCGACGGTCTTGATCGACGACGGACGCGCGTCGAGCGGCGCGTCGACATTGCCCTCGGCACGGTCGAACGCCGCCTCGATGTCGTCGGTGTTCGATGGCTTGGCAAGATAGTAGGAGGCGCCGAGCTTGATCGCCTCGACCGCGGTCGCGATGCTCGCGAAGCCGGTGAGCACGACGATCCGCATCGCCGCGTCCGACGCGCGCAGCGTCTGCACGCAGGCGAGGCCGGAGGCATTGCCGAGCTTGAGGTCGACGACGGCATAGCCCGGGCGAAAGCGTCCGAGCAGATCGGCGAGTTCCTCCGGATCATGCGCGACCTCGACCCGGTAATCGCGCCGTTCGAACGAGCGCCGGAGCGTGCGCGCAAAGGCCTCGTCGTCCTCGACGATCACCAGCATTCTCTGATCGGCCATCATGGCTCTCCTTCGGGGGGCGCGAGCGCGGACAGCGGCAGGAAGATGCGCACCCGCGCGCCGCCCGCCGCGCGGTTCGTCACGCTGGCGCCGCCGCCCAGCTTGCGCACGACATTGACAAGCAGGAACAGCCCGAGCCCGCCGCCCGGCCTGCCCTTGGTCGAGCGATAGGGCTGTCCGAAATGTTCGAGCATTTCGTCGCTGAAGCCGGGGCCGCGGTCGACGATCTCGATCACCGCCATGTCGCCATCGCGCGACGCGGTGATGCCGATCCAGTCGGACGACACCTCGGCGGCGTTGTCGACGACATTGCCGATGACCTGGCGCAAGGCGGGGTCGGACACGATCGCGACGTCGGCGCCGAACAGGTCGTTGAACGCGACCGTCCCAGGCATGCGCGCGGCGCGCGAATCCTCGACGATCTCGGTCAGGAAACGGCGCATCGTCGTGAGCTGCGGCGCCTCGCCGCGCGCCTCGCCCGCCGACATCAATATGCCGCCGACGATCGTCTTGCAGCGCTGGACCGCCGCATCCATGTCGGCGAGGTCCTCCTGCAATTCGGCATCGGCCGCGAAGCGCGGCGCCCCTTTCCAGTCGCCGATCAGCACCGACAGCGTCGACAACGGCGTCCCGAGTTCGTGCGCGGCGCCCGAGGCGAGCAGTCCCATGCGGACGATATGATCCTCTTCGGCCGCCCGCTGGCGCGCGGCGGCGAGCGCCGCGTCGCGGTCGCGCAGGTTGCGGCTGATCCGCGTGACGAAGGCGACGAGCAGCACCGCGATCAGCACGAAGCAGACGAAGCTGCCCTTGAGATAGAGGCCGAGCGGATCGCCGGCATAGCGCGGCGGCAGCACCAGCGGCGTCGGCCCGATGCGCAGCGCCGCGAGCGCGGCGAGCGTCGCGGCGACGATGGCCCACGATGAGCGCGGCGTGAGCAGGATGGCGCCGATCACGACCTGGAGCAGGAACAGCGAGGCGAAGGGGTTGGCGAGGCCGCCGCTGTGATGAAGCTGCCACGCCAGCGCCGCGACGTCGAACAGCAGCGCGGCGGTCAGCTCGCCATTGGTCACGGCGCCGCCGCGATGCAGCCGCACGCGGCTCGCCACGTTGATCGAGGCGAGCAGCACGATGGTGGCGAGCAGCGGGACGAGCGGCAGGGTGATGCCCATCAGGCCGGTCGCGATCGCGATCGTCGCAAGCTGTCCCCCGACCGCGAGCCAGCGGAGCTGGATCAGCAGCGTCAGGTTGCGGCGCCCGGCGTCGGCCTCGGGCAGCGCCAGCGATGGGTCGGGCATGGTGGTCATCAGGCCTCTTTATAGGGCCGCCACAACCGCCACGCAAAATAGAGGCTGATGAACGCGAGGCCGAACCAGGTCAGTGCATAGACCAGATGGTTGTCGGCGAATTTCACCACCGTCAGCCCACCGACCGGATAGCCGCCGGCGTTGGGCGCCGCGTCGGCGTCGAGGAAATAGGGCGCGACGCGCCCCAGCCCCCGTGCCTGCGCGATCGCGGCGACATCGCGCGAATACCAGCGGTTCGCGGCGGGATCGTTCGATCGCAGGAAGGCGCCGCCCGGCTCGGTGACGCGCAGCAGGCCGGTCACGGTGACGGGGCCGGCGGGATTCCCCGCGGCGCGCGCCCGCGGATCGCGCTTGCCCAGCGGCACGAAGCCACGGTTGACGAGCAGGGTGAAGTCCGGCGTTTCGAGCGGGGTGAGCACCCAATAGCCGCCGCCGCGCGCCGTCACCGCCTGCACCAGCGTCTCGCGGTCGTGGCGAAAGGTGCCGCGCGCGCGGATGCGGCGATAGGCGTCGGTGTCGGCGCGGATCGCGGGCCACGCCGCCGGTCCAGGCGCGGCGACGGGATCGGCATGGAGGCGCGTTCCGACCGCGGCGATCAGCGCATGCTTCCAGACGCGCCGTTCGAGCTGCCACACGCCGAGCGCGAGCAGGCAGGCGGTCACGAGCAGCGCCGCCGCGGCGAGGACCGCGCGGCGGGTCGCTGTCACGGAAGCTGGCTCATGTCGTGCGGCATCGGCATCATGTTGGTGTTGAGGTGATGCATCACCCACAGCGACCCCGCCAGCGCGATGGCGAGGATGATGATCGTGAACACGAGCGAGGTCAGCGACCAGCCGCCCTCCGCCTTCGGCGTCATGTGCAGGAAATAGACCATGTGGACGATGATCTGCGCGACCGCGAAGACCATGATGATCGCCGCGGTCGCGCCGGCCTCCAGCGGCCGCGTCATCACCAGCCAGAAGGGGATGGCGGTGAGCACCGCCGACAGCAGGAAGCCGATCGCATAGTCGCGCATCGATGCGTGCGGCATCTCGATCTCGGCGTGCCCGCCGGCGGCTTGTTCGCCATGGGGGTCGGGGGTCATCGCAGCACTCCCAGCAGGTAGACGATCGTGAAGACGCCGATCCAGATGACGTCGAGGAAATGCCAGAACATCGACAGGCACATGACGCGGCGGCGGTTGGCGGCGATCAGCCCGTGGCGGCCGAGCTGGACCATCAGCGTGACCAGCCAGACGATGCCGAAGGTGACGTGCAGACCGTGCGTGCCGACCAGCGTGAAGAAGCTCGACAGGAAGGCGCTGCGCTGCGGCGTCGCGCCGATCTCGATCAGGTGATGGAATTCGTACAGCTCGATCCCCAGGAAGGCGGCGCCGAACAGCGCGGTCACCGCCAGCCAGAGCTGCGTCCCCCGGACGCGCCCCTGCTGCATCTGGAGCACGGCAAAACCGTAGGTGATCGACGAGAAGAGCAGCATAGCGGTGTTGAGCGCGACGAGCGGCAGGTCGAACAGGTCCTTCGGCGCCGGCCCCGCGGCGTAGCTGCCGCCGAGCACCGCATAGCAGGCGAAGAGGATCGAGAAGATGAGGCAGTCGCTCATCAGATAGATCCAGAAGCCCAGCATCGTGCTGTGCCCCTCGGGATGCGCATGCTCCTCGAGCTGGTAGAAGGACACCGGCTCGGCGGCGGCGGACGTGGGATGGCTCATGCGATCAGGCTCCGGCCGCCGCGAGCTGGCGGGTGCGCGCCTCTTCCACCTCGGCCACGGTCGCGGCGGGGATGTCGAAGTCGCGCTTGTAGTTGAAGCTGTGGGTGATCGCACCGCCGATCAGCCCGGCGAAGCTCAGCCCCGCGAGCCACCAGATGTGCCAGACCAGCGCGAAGCCCATCACCAGGCTGATCGCCGCCAGGATGATCCCGGCGCCGGTGTTGCCCGGCATGTGGATCGCCCGGAAACCCGCGACCGGCCGCTGGTGCCCGCGCCGCTTCATGTCGTGCCACGCATCGAGGTCGTGGATCAGCGGCGTGAAGGCGAAATTATAGTCGGGCGGCGGCGAGCTCGTCGCCCATTCGAGGGTGCGGCCGTCCCATGGGTCGCCGCTTTCGTCGCGCAGATCGTGGCGCCGCCAGATGCTGACCCCGAACTGGATCAGCATCGCGACGATCCCCATCGCGATCAGCGCGGCGCCCACCCCGGCGACAACGAACCAGATCTGCAGGCTCGGGTCGTCGAACACGCGCATCCGCCGCGTCACCCCCATCAGGCCGAGGATATAGAGCGGCATGAAGGCGACCCAGAAGCCGACGACCCAGCACCAGAAGCTGACCTTGCCCCAGAAGACGTCGAGCTTGAAGCCGAGCGCCTTGGGCCACCAGTAGTTGATCGCCGCGAACACGCCGAACACGACGCCGCCGATGATGACGTTATGGAAATGCGCGATCAGGAACAGCGAGTTGTGCAGCACGAAATCGGCGGGCGGCACCGCGAGCAGCACCCCGGTCATGCCGCCGATCACGAAGGTCAGCATGAAGGCGACCGTCCACATCATCGGCAGTTCGAAGCGGATGCGGCCGCGATACATGGTGAACAGCCAGTTGAACAGCTTTGCCCCCGTCGGGATCGAGATCACCATCGTCGTGATGCCGAAGAAGCTGTTGACGCTGGCGCCCGACCCCATGGTGAAGAAATGGTGCAGCCAGACGAGGTACGACAGGATGGTGATGCACACCGTCGCATAGACCATCGACGTGTAGCCGAAGAGCTTCTTGCCGGAAAAGGTCGCGGTAACTTCGGAATAGACGCCGAACAGCGGCAGGATCAGGATATAGACCTCCGGGTGACCCCAGATCCAGATCAGGTTCACGTACATCATCGGCGAGCCGCCGAAATCGTTGGTGAAGAAATTGGTGCCGACGTAGCGGTCGAGGCTGAGCAGCGCGAGCGTCGCGGTCAGCACCGGAAAGGTCGCGACGATCAGGATGTTCGTGCACAGGCTGGTCCAGGTGAAGATCGGCATCTTCATCATCCGCATCCCCGGCGCGCGCAGCTTCAGGATGGTGACGATCAGGTTGATCCCCGACAGGGTCGTCCCGACCCCGGCGATCTGGAGCGACCATATATAATAATCGACCCCGACGTTGGGACTGTAGGCCAGCCCCGACAGCGGCGGATAGGCGAGCCAGCCGGTCTGCGCGAATTCGCCGATGAACAGCGAGACCATGCACAATACCGCGCCCGCGGTCGTCATCCAGAAGCTGAAATTGTTGAGGAAGGGAAAGGAGACGTCGCGCGCGCCGATCTGGAGCGGGACGATATAGTTCATCAGCCCGGTGATGAAGGGCATCGCCACGAAGAAGATCATGATCACGCCGTGAGCGGTGAAGATCTGGTCGTAATGGTGCGCGGGCAGATAGCCTTCCGATCCTCCGAACGCCATCGCCTGCTGAAGCCGCATCATCACCGCATCGGCGAAGCCGCGCAGGAACATGATCAGGCCCAGGATCATGTACATGATCCCGATCCGCTTGTGATCGACGGTCGTGAACCACTCGGTCCACAGATAGCCCCAAAGGCGATAGCGGGTGATCAGCCCGAGCAGCACGAGGCCGCCGACGGCGACGCCGAGGAAGGTGAAGATCAGAATCGGTTCGTGCAGCGGAATCGCGTCGAGCGACAGGCGGCCGAAGATCGGATCGGTGGCGGGAGGGGAAGAGGGGGTCATGGCGATCTCGGTCAGGACATCGGGCGGGTGGCGGGAGCATTGAGCGCGGTGCGCCCCGGACCGGCGCCGGGAACGGGCAGCCCCTCGCCCCTCAGCCGTTCGGGATTCACCGGCGTGGCATCGGGCCGCTCGGCACGCATCAGCGGCGAACTGCACAGCGCCGCGACATAGCGCAGGCTCCAGCGCGCGATGTCGGTGCTGCCGCGCGCGGCGAACTTGTCATAGGCGATGTCGCGAACGTTGTGGATGCCCGCGATCCCCGCCCCGCCCTTCGCGTCGATCGACATCATGTCGTGCATGCACATCTTGCCGGGTTCGACGCACATGTTGACCACCGCGTCGAAAAGCTGCGGCTCGACCGCGGCGAACCGGCGCACCGGTTCCTTTTCGCTCGGCCGTTCGAGCCGCAGATAGGTCAGCCGGTCGAGCGTCCCGCCCTCCGAAGCCTTGGTCTGCGCCACCCACCGGTCGAAGGCCGCGGGCGGCAGGCTTTTCACCGCGAAGCGCATGTTGGAAAAGCCGGCGCCCGAGTAATTGGCCGAAAAGCCGGTGAAATTGCCGGTTTCGTTGAAGACTCCGTGCAGCTTGGTCTCCATTCCCGGCATCGCATAGATCTGCCCCGCGAGCGCCGGGACATAGAAGCTGTTCATCACCGAAGAGGCCGAGATGCGGAAACGCAGCGGACGATGCGCGGGCACCGCGAGTTCGTTGACCGTCGCGACGCCCTGTTCGGGATAGATGAACAGCCATTTCCAGTCGAGCGCGACGACCTGGACGTCGAGCGGCTGAACCTCTGCCGCCACCGCCTGTCCCGGCGCGGTGCGCGCGAGCGGGCGATAGGGATCGAGCAGGTGCGTCGCGACCCAGGTGATCGCGCCGAGGCAGATGATGATCAGCAGCGGCGCCGACCAGATCACCAGTTCGAGCTGGGTCGAATGGTCCCAGTCGGGCTTGTAGGTCGCTTCCTTGTTGCTAGCGCGATAGCGCCACGCGAAGAAAATGGTCAGCAACATCACCGGAACGATGATCAGCAGCATCAGCCCGGTCGAGATCAGGATCAGGTCGCCCTGCTGTTTCGCGACGTCGCCGGCCGGATCGAGCACGACCAGGCCGCATCCGGCGAGCAGGGGCAGCGCGGCGAGCGGCAGCAACCGCTTCCACGCGGCCGAACGGGGGAGATGACTGGGCATGACGCGCGCCTAGGCCTCCTTTGTTACGCAGCCCATAGGACATTTTGTCCAATCCCGCGAGCGGCGACGATCGCGCAGGGGCGATTTCATAACGGGCGCTTTTGCCCTATGATCGACTCGCGCCGCGCCAGCGACGCCCAGAAGCAGGACGTCTGCCATGTCTGCCGAAAACGCGCCTTCCACCACCCAGGCCGAACGCGATGCGCGCGCGCTTTACGATGTTGGCCATCGCATCTCTCCCGGCGAAATCGCCATCGGAGTGATCATAGGCCGGACGTCGGAGTTTTTCGACTTTTTCGTCTATGCGATCGCGTCGGTGCTGGTGTTCCCGAAGCTGGTCTTTCCGCATCTCGACCCGGTCGACGGCACGCTGTGGTCGTTCGCGATCTTCTCGCTCGCCTTTTTCGCGCGGCCGGTCGGGACCATCCTCTTCACCTGGATCGACCGCACCTATGGCCGCGGCGCCAAGCTGACCAACGCGCTGTTCCTGCTCGGCGGATCGACCGCCGCGATCGCCTTCCTGCCCGGTTACGCAACGATCGGCATCGGGTCGGCGCTGCTGCTCGCGCTGTTCCGCATGGGTCAGGGTGTCGCGCTCGGCGGATCGTGGGACGGGCTCGCCTCGCTGCTCGCGATCAACGCGCCGGAGGGCAAGCGCGGCTGGTACGCGATGATCCCGCAACTCGGCGCGCCGCTTGGCCTGATCGTCGCCAGCCTGCTGTTCATGTTCCTGATCGCGGCGCTGCCCGCGCAGGATTTCCTCGACTGGGGTTGGCGTTATCCCTTCTTCGTCGCCTTCGCGATCAACGTCGTGGCGCTGTTCGCGCGGCTGCGCATCGTCGTCACCCCCGAATATGCCGCGCTGTTCGAGGACAAGGAACTCGAACCCGCGCCGCTGACCGAGACGCTGCGGTCCGAATGGAAAGTGATCGCAGTGGGCGCTTTCGCGCCGCTGTGCAGCTTCGCGCTCTTTCACATGGTGACGGTGTTTCCGCTGTCGTGGGTGTTCCTGTTCACCGAGGAAACGCCCGCGCGCTTCCTGGCGATCGAGGCGATCGCGGCGGTGGTCGGCGTGTTCGCGATCATCGCCTCGGGCTATCTCGCCGACCGGGTCGGGCGGCGCACCGTGCTGGGCGTCACCGCCGCCGCGATCGCGGCGTTCAGCGGCTTCGCACCGCAACTGCTGGGCGCCGGCGAGATGGGCGAGGCGGTGTTCATGATCCTCGGCTTCCTGCTCCTCGGGCTGGCTTTCGGCCAGTCTTCGGGCGCGCTGTCGTCGAACTTCGACCAGCGCCACCGCTATACCGGATCGGCCTTCACCTCCGACCTCGCCTGGCTGTTCGGCGCCGGCTTCGCGCCGCTGGTCGCGCTGTGGCTGTCGAGCGTATTCGGCCTGATCGCGGCGGGCGCCTATCTGTTGTCGGGTGCGATCGGCACGCTCGTCGCGCTGTGGCTGAACCGCGAACTGGCGCAAACCATCGGCTGAGACGCGGGCGGGTCAGCCGAGCGGCAATTCGGTCGTCGACTTGATTTCCGATAGCGCGACGGTCGAGTTGATTTCCTGCACCCCCGGCAGCTTGCTGAGCTGGTCGAAGAAGAAGCGCTCATAGGCGTCGATGTCCTTCGCGACGACGCGCAGCATGAAATCCATCGACCCCATCAGCACATAGGCGTCGAGCACTTCCGGAAAGGACCGGATCGCCGCGCTGAATTCGTCGAGGTTGGCGCGGCCGTGCGCGTTGAGCTTCACCTGCGCGAAGACATGCGCGTTGAGCCCGACCCGGCGCCGGTCGACGATCGCGACGCGCTTGCGGATGAAGCCGTCGCGTTCGAGCCGGTCGATGCGGCGCCAGCAGGGCGACACCGACAGCCCGACGCGCTCGGCGATCTCGGCCGTCGTCTGGTTGGCATCGCGCTGCAATTCGCGGAGGATTTTTATCTCGAACGGGTCAAGGTCGGTCATTTATTCCTCATAAACAGATTTATCCGGCAATAATATCCCATAATCGTACCAGCGCCCTTGAAAAGCGAGCAAGATTGTTCGCCTCGCGGATGCGATGATCGGGCATCATTTCGAGGAGCAAGATGATGGTTGCCCGCCCTGCCCGCCTGACGCCCCCGGTCGAATGCGTTCGCCTGTACGATGCCGAAGCGCAACTCGACGGCGTGATCGCCATCCATTCGACCGCGCTCGGGCCGGGTGCCGGGGGCTGCCGCTTCTGGAGCTATCCCGACGCCGACAGCGCGCTCGCCGACGCGCTGCGCCTCGCCGAGGGGATGAGCTACAAGAATGCGCTCGCCGACCTGCCCTTCGGCGGCGCCAAGGCGGTGCTGCGGAAACCCGCGGGCGATTACGACCGTGCGGCGCTGTTCCGCGCCTTCGGCCGCGTGGTCGAGGGACTGGGCGGGCTCTATGTCACCGCCGAGGACGTCGGGACCACGGTCGCCGACATGCAGGAGATCGCGGGCGTGACACGCCATGTCGCGGGGCTGCCGCCCGCGAAGGGACGCGCCGGCGGCGATCCGTCGCCATGGACCGCGCGCGGCGTGTTCGAATCGATGCAGGCGGCGGCGAGCTTCGCGCTGGGGCGCGACGTGGCCGGGCTGACCGTCGCGGTGCAGGGCACCGGCCACGTCGGCGCCGAGCTCTGTCGCCACCTGGCCGATGCGGGCGCGAAACTGGTCATCGCCGATCCCGACCCGGTGCGGCGCGACCGGCTGCGCGCGATCCTCGATGCGCGGGTGGTCGGGGTCGACGAGATCGCGACGGTCGAGGCCGACATCTTCGCGCCCTGTGCGCTCGGCGGCGCGCTGACCCGCGACACGGTCGCGGCGCTCAAGGCGCGGCTGGTGTGCGGCGCCGCGAACAATCAGCTGGCGACGCCCGACATCGCGAACCTGCTGCACGAACGCGGCGTCGCCTATGTTCCCGACTATGTCGCCAATGCGGGCGGGATCATCAGCGTGTCGGCCGAATATCTGGGCGAAGGCCCGACCGAGGTCGCCGAACGCGTCGCCGCCATCGCGCCGCGCGTCGCGGCGCTGCTCGAACGCGCGGCGCGCGAGGCGCGTTCGCCCGCGCTCGTCGCCGACGAAATGGCCGAAGAGGTGATCGCCGACGCGCAGCGGCGGGCGGCGGCCTGAATGCACCGCTTTCGGATCGAGGCGCTCGCCGACCCGCAGTCGCTGCCGCGCGTCGCCGGTTTCTTCGCGCAGCGCGCGATCGTGCCGACCAGCCTGTCGGCCTCGCTCGATCGCGGCTGGATGCGGATCGAGGTGGCGGTGGCGAACCTTGCCGCGCAGCAGGCGGCGATCCTTGCCGCCAAGCTGGGCGAGACGGCGGCGATCGCGGCGGTGGAACTGGAGGATTCGGGCGGCGCGATGCCGGCGATTCCGGTCGGCGCGCCGGCGTCGGTCGCCGTTTAACGGCCGGGCGCGTCAGGCCGGACGCGCGGCCTTGCCCTCCCGGCCCAGCTGGCGCCAGCTTATCGCCAGCAGCACGAGCGCGGCGACCGCATAGCGCGCGTAGAAGAGCTGCGCCGCCCAGCCGGGCAGCATCTCCGCGATCGCCAGCCGGTGATAGCCCGGCGGGAGCAGCGCCAGATAGCAGAGCCCGACGGCGACGGCTTCGCCCCACCCCTCGCCAGCCTCGATGCGGGCGAGCGAGACGCGGCAGAGCTGGACGAACAGCGGAAACAGCAGGACATAGGTGTGTCCCCACCCCAGCGGAGCGACGAGGCAGGCGATGGCGGTCGCCCAGCTCGCGACGGTCAGGGCCGGCGCGCCGGTCCTCCGCACCCGCAGCACGATCGCCGCCATCGCCCCCAGCATCGCCAGGACGACGCCGCCGCGCAGCCAGCCCGGCAGCGGCGCGGTCTGGTAGGACAGGGAATAAACCTCGAGCGGAAGATCGAGCCGTGTGACGATGGCGGCGATCGACTGGTTGTCGATATGGACGATCGCGCGGCCCGACATGGCGGGAAGCTGGGTCTGGAAATAGTCCAGATAGAGGGCGGGCGGCACCTTGACGAGCGCCACGAGCGGAATGCCGACGGCGGCGATGACGAACCCGGTCAGCATCGGGCGCCACTGCGGCCGGCAGAAAAGCCAGAACAGCATCAGCACCGGATAGATCTTGATCCAGCAGCCGGCGGCGATCAGCGCGCCGGCCAGCTTCGGCCAGCCGCGGCTGTCGAGCCAGACCGCCGCGACGCACAGGAACAGGATGATCGTACCGACCTGTCCCTGCCGGACGGCGAGCATCGCGCCGGTCGAGGTCGCCAGCGCCACGATCACGAGCGCCGCGAGCCAATCGCGCCGCAGGCCCAGCGCCTCGCGCGTCAGGCTCAGCCACATCAGGCAGGACAGCACGCCGCATCCGACGATCACGACGCTGGCGATCGCAAAGCCCTGCTCGACCGACCCGAGGAGCAGCGGCAGGAACAGCAGCGCGGCGGGCGGCGGATACAGATAGCCCTGCAGGCTCTCCCGCGCGTCGGGCGCATACAGGGTCGCGGGATCAGCGAGCAGCCGCCGCACGCTGTCGTAGAAAATCCGGTAATCGCTGCCGACATGCCCGTGCAGGCTCATCGCCTCAACGCCGTGAAGCAGCAGCAGAAGCGGCAGAAGCGCGGCGAGCGCCCATCGCATCCGAAGCGAAGAACGGGAATCGCTGGAAACCATGGTCCTGACGCTCCTGGGCTGCATTCCCGTAACCGATTGGCGCCAGTCCCTAGGCGACAAGTCTTGCGATATCCTTGATCGCCCTTGGCGCCCGGCGCGATCACGCGCTCTGGTCCCGGCGCCGAAAATCGCTATCAAGCGGCGCAACGCGGATTCACGGGGAGAGACGAAGTGAGCGGATGCCTCGAAGGGAAAGTCGTCGCGATCACCGGTGCGGGGCGCGGGATCGGCCGCGAGCTGGCGCTGCACTGCGCGGCGCAGGGCGCGGCCGTCGTCGTCAACGACCCCGGCGTCGCGCAGGCGGGCGATGGCGGCGACACCGCCCCCGCCCAGGCCACCGCCAACGATATCGTCGCCGCGGGCGGCAACGCGGTCGCCAATTTCGGCAACGTCGCCGATCCGAAGGAGGCCGCGGGCATCGTCGAGGATGCCGTCGCGCGCTTCGGCCGCATCGACGCGGTCGTGAACAATGCCGGCATCCTGCGCGACACCATCTGGCACAAGATGAGCTATGAGGACTGGAAGAGCGTCATCGACGTCAACCTGACCGGCGTCTTCAACGTCTCGAAGGCCGCGACGCCCCATTTTCGCGAGCAGCAGTCGGGCAGCTTCATCCATTTCACCTCGACCAGCGGCCTGATTGGCAACATCGGACAGGCCAATTATTCGGCGGCGAAGCTGGGCGTCGTGGCGCTGTCGCAGTCGATCGCGCTCGACATGGCGCGCGTCGGGGTGCGGTCGAACTGCATCGCGCCCTTCGCGTGGAGCCGGATGACCTCGTCGATCCCCGCCGAAACCCCCGAGCAGCAGGAGCGCGTCCGGCGGATGCAGGAAATGTCGGCGGACAAGATCGCCCCGCTCGTCGCCTACCTCGCCTCCGACCTGTCGCGCGACGTCACCAACCAGATCTTCAGCGTGCGCAAGAACGAGATTCTCCTGTTTTCGAAGCCGCGCCCGGTGCGCTCGATGGTGAAGCTCGATGGCTGGACGGCGGAAACGATCGCCGACGAACTGATCCCCGCCTTTCGTCCCGCCTTCGCGCGCGCCGACGAGGTGTCGGCGCATGTCTTTCCCTATGACCCCGTCTGACGGAGGCGCCGCATGAGCGAATGGCAGGGCTGGATCGGGCGCGAGGAGGAACGGCGCGACCGGATCGACGCGTCGGCGCTGGCGCGGTGGCTCGCGACGCTCGACCGCGGGGCGCCGTCCGACGGCGCGGTGCCGCAGGGGTTCCACTGGTGCCTCGGCCTGCCCGATGCGCCAACCGCGCAGCTCGGCAATGACGGCCATCCGCGACGCGACGAGAGCGAAGACAGCTTCATGCCGCCCGCGCCGCTGCCGCGCCGCATGTGGGCGTCGAGCGAGGTCGAATTCCTGCGCCCGCTGCGCGTCGGAGAGGCGATTGCGCGCCGCTCGCGCATCGCCGCGATCGCCGAAAAGCAAGGCGGATCTGGCAAGCTGCTGTTCGTCACGATCGAGCATCGGACG
The DNA here is from genome assembly GCF_001591045.1 of Sphingopyxis granuli NBRC 100800. Lineage (GTDB taxonomy): Bacteria > Pseudomonadota > Alphaproteobacteria > Sphingomonadales > Sphingomonadaceae > Sphingopyxis > Sphingopyxis granuli. The sequence continues at coordinate 43,695 of NZ_BCUA01000023.1, forward strand.
CACGCCGGCGATACGCTCGCGTTGCGCGAGACCCAGTCGATCGTGTTTCGCGAAGCGGCGCCCCCCGATGCGCCGCTCTCCCCGCCCCCGCCGGGCGCGACAGGCTTCGACCCCGCGGCATGGGACGCCCATCGCCCGACGACCCCGAACGAGCCGCTGCTCTTCCGCTATTCGGCGTTGACCTTCAACAGCCACCGCATCCATTACGATCTGCCCTATGCGCGCGATGCGGAGCGCTATCGCGGGCTGGTCGTCCACGGCCCGCTCACCGCGACTTTGCTCCTCGACCTCGCGCAGCGCCAGTTCGGCGACAATGCCCTGACCCGCTTCGCCTTTCGCGGCCTGTCGCCGGCGATCTGCGGCGAGCCGCTGCACCTTGTGCTGCGCGGCGGCGGCGACGCGATCGAACTGGCCGCCTTTGCCGGCGACGGCCGACAGATCATGAGCGGCACCGCCGCGACCTGACCCAGCGATAGGATCGACCATGCACCTCAGCCCCTATGATGCCGAGCATTTTCCCGAAATCCGCGAGGGCGTGCGCCGCCTGTGCGCCGAGTTTCCGGGCGAATATTGGCGCGAACTCGATGCGAAGCGCGAATATCCGACGGCGTTCGTCAAGGCGCTGACCGACGCGGGCTATCTGTCGGTGCTGATCCCGGAGGAATATGGCGGATCGGGGCTGGGCCTGTCGGCGGCGGTCGCGATCCTCGAGACGATTCAGGCCGAAGGCTGCAACGGCGGCGCCTGCCATGCGCAGATGTACACGATGGGGACGATCCTGCGCCACGGCTCCGAAGAGCAGAAGCGTGCCTATCTGCCAAAGATCGCGACCGGCGAACTGCGCCTGCAGGCCTTCGGCGTCACCGAGCCGACGAGCGGCACCGACACCACCGCCCTGCGCACCGTGGCGGTCCGTGAGCCTGCTCCGTCGAAGGACGGGGGCGACGATTATGTCGTCAACGGCCAGAAGATCTGGACCAGCCGCGCCGAGCACAGCGACCTGATGCTGCTGCTCGCGCGCACCACGCCCCGCGACCGGGCCGCGAAGAAAACCGACGGCCTTTCGACCTTCATCGTCGACATGAAGGCGGCGCTCGCCGACGGTTCGCTGACGATCCGGCCGATCCGCACGATGATGAACCATGCGACGACCGAGATTTTCTTCGACAACATGCGCATCCCGGCGGCCAACCTGCTGGGAGAGGAAGGGAAAGGCTTTCGCTACATCCTGTCGGGCATGAATGCCGAACGCGTGCTGATCGCCGCCGAATGCGTCGGGGACGCCAAATGGTTCACGAAGAAATCGGCCGATTATGCGAACGAACGCCACGTCTTCGGCCGCGCCATCGGCCAGAATCAGGGCATCGCCTTTCCGATCGCGCGCGCCTATGCCAACATGCGCGCGGCCGAACTGATGGTGCACGAAGCGGCCCGGCTCTACGAAGCCGGACAGCCGAACGGCGCCGAGGCGAACATGGCGAAGATGCTCGCCGCCGACGCGTCGAGCGAGGCGGGCAATGTCTGCATCCAGACGCACGGCGGCTTCGGTTTCGCCGAGGAATATGACGTCGAGCGCAAGTTCCGCGAGACGCGCCTCTATCAGGTCGCGCCGATCTCGACCAACCTGATCCTGTCCTTCCTCGCCGAGCATGTCCTCGGCCTGCCGCGGAGCTATTGATCGGCGACGAGCCGCGCGCGAAGCTGTCCAAGCGCGGCGGCGAGTTGCGCGACCTCCGCCTCCCCGCGCGACCCCGCGACGATCGAGGCCGACAGGCAGAAGCCGGGCGCCACATCGGCGATGCCGACCGCGACCGTCCATATCCCGCGATGTGCGAAACCGCGGTCGATCGCATAGCCGCGCGCCGCCGCCTCGCGCACCTGCGCGGCGTAGACGTCGAACGGCAGATCGGCTTGCCAGCGCACGGGCGCATAGCGGCGCGCCAGTTCGGCATCGTCGACGCGCTGTGCCGCCGCCAGCGCCCGGCCCGCCGCGCCGCCGCCGAGCGGCTGGCGCTGCGCATCGGCGAACCGCAGCCGCATGACGGCGTCGCTTTCGGCGTGCGCGACGAGTTGCAGCCGCTCGCGCGACGCCATTTTCCATAGGCCCACTGCGGCGTCGCCCTGCTGCGCCAATCTTGCCATCAGCGGCCGCGCGCGATCGATCAACGAGCGTCCCGCCCGGTCGCGCAATCCCTCGAAACCGTCCCATGGCCCCGCCAGCCGATAGCGCTTGCCGCCGACACCCCGCGCGATCGCCCCCTCGGCCACCAGCGTGTTCAGCAGGTTGAAACAGCTCGACGGGCTGAGGTCGAGCGCGCGCCCGATTTCCGACAGCGTCAGGCCATCGCCATCGGCGAGCAGCCGCAGGATGGCAAAAGCTTGCGCGATGGACCGGACCGGCTGGCTCATCCCTCCCTCTTATTTTTCCTGATGATGAAAAGCAAATTCCATTTATTGAAAAATGCCGAGGAACATCCTAGCCCACGCCCGAAGCGATTCGGCCGGCAGCGCGCGGCGCCGAGGCGCGAAAATCATTGCCATCGCGCGGTGGGCGGACAAGGATCGAAATAGCGATCAGGGCTTTTCCGCAAACGCGGGCGACAAGAAGGGACCGAAGGGATGCAGAACCCCGGAATGGACGCTGACGTCTTCGAACAGTTCATCGAACAGCTCGACCGCTACGTCCGCGAGCGTCTCCTCCCCGCCGAGAGGGAGATCATCGAGACCGACCGCATCCCCGACGACATCCTGTCCGAAATGCGCGACATGGGGTTGTTCGGCCTGACCATCCCCGAGGAGTTCGGCGGCGCGGGGATGAACATCAGCCAGTATATCCGCACCATCCACACGCTGTCCTATGCGATGCCGGCGTTCCGGTCGATCATCTCGATCAACATCGGCATGTTCACCTCGGCGCTCAAGAATGGCGGGACCGACGCGCAGAAGGCCGAATGGCTGCCGCGCGTCGCATCGGGCGAAATCGCCTGCTTCGGCCTGACCGAGCCCGGATCGGGATCGGACTCGGCGGGGCTCCAGACCAGCGCTGCGCAGACCGACAACGGCTGGGTGCTGAACGGCACCAAGCGGTACATCACCAATTCGCCCTTCGCGAAGGTCGGGCTGATCATGGCGCGGACGAGCAAGGAAAATCTCCCCAAGAACGCCCATGTCTCCGCCTTCATCGTGCCGATGGACGCGCCGGGCGTGTCGATCGGCAAGTCGGACAAGAAGATGGGCCAGGCGGGTAGCCATATCGCCGACATCGTGATGGACGACGTCCGCATCGGCGGCGAGGCGCTGCTCGGCGGCGAACTCGGCAAGGGCTTCGCCTATGCGATGATGAGCCTCGACAACGGCCGCATGTCGGTCGGCGCCGCCGCCACCGCCTATGCCCGCCGCGCGCTCGACAGCGCGGTGCGCTATGCGACCGAGCGCAAGGCGTTCGGCGAGCCGATCGCGAACTTCCAGCTCATCCAGCAGATGCTCGCGCAGAGCGAGGTCGACATCTATGCCGCCGAATGCATGATGGAGGATGTCACCCGCCGCGCCGACGCGGGCGAGAATGTCCTGCGCAAGGCGGCGGCGTTCAAGGTCTTCGCCAGCGAGATGTGCGGCCGCGTCGTCGATGCCTGCGTGCAGGTCTATGGCGGGGCGGGCTATCTGGCCGAATATGACGCCGAGCGCTTCTTCCGCGATGCGCGCATCTATCGCATCTACGAAGGGACGACGCAGATCCTTCAGCTTCAGATCGCCAAGCATATGCTGCGCGAGTTCCATGCGAATGGATAAGCCCGCCACGATCGAGGCCCCGGAGGGAGCGGCCCATGTATAACCTCCTCCCCGGCCTGTCCGTCATCGAGGCGTCGTCCTTCGTCGCCTCGCCCACCGCGGGCCTGTATCTCGCGCAGTTCGGGGCCGAGGTGATCCGCGTCGACCAGATCGGCGGCGGCCCCGATTTCCGGCGCTGGCCGGTCACGGAAAACAATGATTCGCTCTATTGGGAAAATCTCAATCGCGCGAAGAAGTCGGTCGCGCTCGACCTCGGCCGGCCCGAGGGGCGCGAACTGCTGCAGGCGCTGGTGCGCGCGACGGGGCAGTTCGTCACCAATTTCCCGGTCAAGGGCTTCCTGTCGCACGACCTGCTGGCCGAAGGGCGTCCCGACCTCATCACCATCCGTGTGATGGGCTGGGCCGACGGGTCGCCCGCGCTCGACTATACGGTGAACAACAGCGTCGGCTATCCGATGCTCACCGGTGCAGGGCCGGAGCCGGTCAACCATGTCCTGCCCGCGTGGGACCTGCTTACCGGCGCCTATGCCGCCTTCGCGCTGCTCGCCGCGGTCCAGCGGCGCGCCGCAACCGGCGACGGCGGCGAGGTGCGCCTGCCGCTGTCCGACGTCGCGATCGGCACCGTCGCCAACATGGGCGGCATCGCCGAGGTGCTCTATAGCGGAGCGAACCGGCCGCGGCTGGGCAACGCCGTCTATGGCCTGTTTGGCCGCGATTTCACGACACGCGACGGTCAGCGGACGATGATCGTCGTCGTCACGCCGCGCCAATGGGCGAATCTGATCGCGGCGCTCGACCTCGGCGATGCCGTCGCGGCGGTCGAGGCGGTGCGCGGCGTGTCCTTCGCGAAGAATGACGGGCTGCGCTTCACGCACCGCGACGCGCTCTATCCACTGTTCGAGCGGGCGATCGCGCGCCGCGACCACGCCGACCTCGCCGCCGCCTTCGACGCGGGCGGGATCGTCCATTCGCCCTATCGCACGATGCTCGACGCCGCGAACGACCCGGCGCTGGTGGCGGACAACCCGATCTTCGCGGACGCGGCCAATCCGAGCGGCTTCGCCTATCCCGCCGCGGGCGCCTTCGCGACCATCCCGCAGGCCGACCGCCAGCCGCCCCGCCCCGCCCCGCGCAACGGCGAGCATTCGGAAGAAGTGCTGGCCGCCCGCCTGTCGCTGTCGTCGGGCGAGATCGCCCGGCTGATCGACGCCGGGATCGTCGGTGTCGGTTGAGATATCCCTTTCTTCCGTCACCCCGGACTTGATCCGGAGTGACGATCCAATTCAATACCAGAAACATACCGGAGAATGACATGACCCTGCGCCGCGCCGCCATCGTCGCCCCGATCCGCACCGCCGTCGGCAAGTTCGGCGGCAGTCTGTCGTCGGTTACCGCCGGAGAGCTGGGCGCCGTCATCCTGAAGGCGCTGATCGACCGCACGAAGATCGACCCCGCACGCGTCGACGATGTCGTCTTTTCGCAGGGCTATGGCAATGGCGAGGCGCCGAGCATCGGGCATTGGTCGTGGCTTGCCGCGGGCCTGCCGCTCGAAGTGCCGGGCTATCAGCTCGACCGCCGCTGCGGCTCGGGCCTGCAGGCGGTCGTCAACGCCGCGATGATGGTGCAGACGGGCATGTCCGACATCGTCGTCGCGGGCGGCGTCGAATCGATGTCGAACGTCGAGCATTACACGACCGACATTCGCAAGGGCGTACGCGCGGGCAATCTGACGCTGCACGACCGGCTGACGCGCGGGCGCGTGATGTCGCAGCCGGTCGAGCGCTTCGGCGTCATCACCGGAATGATCGAGACCGCCGAGAATCTGGCGAAGGATTACAACATCACCCGCGAGCAGGCCGACGCCTACGCCGTGCGCAGCCACCAGCGCGCCGCGGCGGCGTGGGACAAGGGTCTGTTCGACGACGAACTCGTCCCGGTCAGCGTGCCGCAGAAGAAGGGCGACCCGGTCGTCTTCGCGCACGACGAAGGCTATCGCGCCGACGCGAGCATGGAGACGCTGGGCAAGCTGCGCGCGCTGGAAGGCGGCGTCGTCACCGCGGGCAACGCCAGCCAGCAGAACGATGCCGCCGCCGCGTGCCTCGTCGTCGCCGAGGACAAGCTGGACGAACTCGGCCTCGAACCCATCGCCTGGTTCCATAGCTGGGCGGCGGCCGGATGCGACCCGAGCCGCATGGGCATCGGGCCGGTGCCCGCGGTCGAGCGACTGTTCGCGCGCAATGGGCTCGGCTGGGACAACATCGACCTCGTCGAGCTCAACGAAGCCTTCGCGCCGCAGGTGCTCGCGGTGCTCAAGGGCTGGGGCTGGTCCGACGACGACAGCCGCAACGAGATACTCAACGTCAACGGATCGGGCATCTCGCTCGGCCACCCGATCGGCGCGACCGGCGGGCGCATCCTCGCCAATCTGACGCGCGAACTGGTACGCCGCGACGGCCGTTACGGGCTGGAGACGATGTGCATCGGCGGCGGCCAGGGCATCGCCGCGATCTTCGAGCGCGCGGCCTGACCATGGAGCTCCGCCCGGCTCTGGCGGCGGCGCAAGCCTATCGCGCGACGGCGCAAGAGGCGCTGGCCGCACGGCTGGCTGCGAACCCGATCGACGCCGAGCAGCGCGCGGCGCACGGCTTCGCATGGGTCGCGACGACGGTTGCGGCGCTGGAAGCCATACTCGACTGGCTCGAGGCCGGAAGGGGCGCCGACCCGCTCGACGCGCAGACCGCGACGCTGGCCTTCGCCGAAAGCATCGGCCAGCTCGCTGGCGGGCTGCCGATGGGGCAGAATGAAATCTTCCGCCCGGCCGACCTCGGCATCGGCGCGGCCGCCCGAACGCTCGCCGATGCCTGTGCCGACCTGCTCGACGCCGACCATGCCGCAATGCGCGCCGCTGTCGCTGCCGCGCTCGCCGAGGGTCACTGGCCGAGCGAGACGCTGCACGACACCGACCTCGACGCGATCCGCGACCAGTATCGGCGCTTTACCGAAACGGAGATCATCCCCCACGCGCATGGCTGGCACCTTGCCAACGCCCTGATCCCCGACGCCACGGTTCAGGCGATGGCAGACCTCGGCACATTTGGCGTTTGCATAGCGGAAGAGTTCGGCGGGCTCGGCCTCGGCAAGCTCGTCATGTGCATCGTCACTGAGGAGCTGTCGCGCGGCTGGATCGGCGCGGGATCGCTCGGCACGCGGTCGGAGATCGCGGGCGAGCTGATCGCGATGGGCGGCACCGACGCGCAGAAGGCCGAATGGCTGCCGAAGATCGCCAGCGGCGAGATACTGCCGACGGCGGTGTTCACCGAACCCGACACCGGCTCCGACCTCGGCGCGCTCCAGACGCGCGCGCGGCGGGCCGGCGACGGCTGGGTGATCGACGGCGCGAAAAACTGGATCACCCACGCCGCGCGCTCGGACCTCATGACGCTGCTCGCGCGCACCGTCGCCGATGCCAAAGGCTATGCGGGCCTGTCGATGCTGCTGGTCCCCAAACCGCGCGGGACCGATGCCGACCCCTTCCCGGCCGAGGGGATGAGCGGCAGCGAGATCGAGGTTCTCGGCTATCGCGGAATGCGCGAATATGCGCTGCAGTTCGACGCGATGCAGGCGCCCGCCGACGCGCTGCTCGGCGGCGAGGAAGGGCAAGGCTTCAAGCAGCTCATGCGCACTTTCGAGGGCGCGCGCATCCAGACCGCGGCGCGCGCGGTCGGGGTGGCGCGGCGCGCGCTCGAACTCGGGCTCGCCTATGCGCTCGCCCGCAAGCAGTTCGGCAAGGCGATCGTCCATTTCCCGCGCGTCGCCGACAAGCTGGCGATGAGCCTCGTCGATTTCGTCGCCGCGCGCGAGTTGAGCTACGCCGCCGCGCGCGCCAAGGACTCGGGCAAGCGCTGCGACATCGAGGCGGGAATGGCGAAGCTGCTCGGCGCGCGCGCCGCCTGGTCGAACGCCGACGCGGCGCTGCAGATCCACGGCGGCAACGGCTACGCGCTCGAATATGAGATCAGCCGCGTGCTGTGCGACGCGCGCATCCTCAATATCTTCGAGGGTGCGGCCGAGATTCAGGCGCAGGTCATCGCGCGCGGGCTGACCGCCGGGCGGAACTAGATCGCATCCGTTTTCAGAGCATCGTGATTTTGGATAGACCCGCTTCGTCATTGCGAGCGGAGCGAAGCAATCCAGGGCGGTCTGCGTACGCTCTGGATTGCCGCGCGGCTTCGCCGCTCGCAATGACGATCATTTGATATCACGCTCTAAATGAACCTCGATGCTCCCGCGAAGGCGGGAGCCCAGAGCGGCGAAAAGCCCGCGTCGGCGTATGAACGCTCTGGGTCCCCGCCTGCGCGGGGACACGAAAGACATTCAAACGGCATATTCGGCTTCCTCGTCACCCGGACTTGATCGGCATATATAACCTTCAGGCAAGTCAGGAGCTGTTCCCCGGCGAAAGCCGGGGT